>JACMPO010000191.1 GCA_014377455.1 Flavobacterium sp. | reverse complement strand
GTTTGCCAAACATTATCAAACTAACGAAATTATTCCGCAAGAATATGTTCAGAAAATTAAAGAAAGTGCCAATTTTCAAGAAGGAATGGCAACGTTGCGGCAGGTGAGTTTTGCACTTTTAGACATGGCTTTTCACAGCAATAATCCTATGGGAATTACCGATGTAAAAACTTTTGAAAAAACCGCTTTTGACGGTACAAATTTATATCCGGATGTTGCAGAAAACTGCATGAGTGTTTCGTTTTCGCATATTTTTAACGGCGGATATTCGTCGGGTTATTATAGTTATAAATGGGCAGAGGTTTTGGATGCCGATGCGTTTGCTTATTTTCAGGAAAAAGGAATTTTTAATAAAGATGTTGCTGCAAAATTTAAAGAAAATGTGCTTTCTAAAGGCGGAACTGAATTGCCAATGGAATTATACAAACGCTTTCGTGGTCAAGAGCCGAAGGCTGATGCCTTGTTGAAACGCGCTGGGTTGGTTTAAGATTATTGATCAATGATTAAAGAATTTTGATTTTAGATTTATGGCAAAAAGTAAAATAATAAATGTTCAAGGAAAAGAAATTACAATAATTCAAAAAGAAAATTCAGATTTCATATCGCTAACCGATATGTTAAAGGCTAAAGATGGCGATTTTTTTATTTCGGATTGGTTAAGAAACAGAAATACTATTGAATATTTGGGGATTTGGGAAAGCATTTATAATCCAAGTTTTAATTATGGCGAATTCGCCATAATTAAAAGTCAAGCAGGATTGAATAGTTACAAATTGAGCGTTAAAGATTGGGTTCAAAAAACAAATTCAATTGGAATAAAAGCAACAACAGGAAGATATGGTGGTACTTTTGCACATTCTGATATTGCTTTTGAATTTGGAATGTGGATTAGTGCTGAATTTAAAATTTATCTAATCAAAGAATTTCAACGTTTAAAGGAGGATGAAAACGACCGACTAAAACTAGATTGGAATTTTCAACGCACATTAGCCAAAGTAAATTATCACATTCATACTAATGCTATAAAGGCAAATCTAATTCCAGAAACGCTTGATAAATCAAAAGTAAACTTTGTTTATGCCAACGAAGCCGATTTATTAAACGTTGCTTTATTTGGAATTACAGCTAAGCAATGGCGCGACGAAAACCCAAAAACCGATGGAAATATTCGGGATATGGCAACTATTGAACAATTAGTATTTTTGTCAAATTTAGAAAGTTTAAACTCAGTTTTTATTCAGCAAGGTCAGTTACAATCAGAACGATTAATTCAGCTTAATACTATTGCAATTACGCAAATGAAAGCTTTAATGACTAGTAAACAAGTTAAGAAATTGGTGTAAAAAAGTAAAAAACGAATGCTGATGCGTTATTGAAACGGGCTGGGTTGGTTTAAAAATTAAATTAAAACATAAGTTATGAAGAAATTTGTTTTTTTAACTATCATTATTATACTATCCTTAAACTGTAAAAATGAGAGAAAAATTAATCATTTCGATGAAATTTATCATTATGCTCTTCCAAGCGAAATGTCTACCAAAAATTCTTCAGTAAAAAGGTTTAATGAAATTTTTTCCAGCGTTTATGGACATAAAATAAATTTAAAGACTTTTGAAAAAGAGCTTATCTCATTTGCTTACACAAAAAATACAATCCCGAAAGAAAAAATTCAACAAGTTGATGAATTTGTTACAAATGATATTTTTTATAAGAGTCATTTGACAGCTTGTATACCGTCGTACAGAGATGTACTTATTTTAAAGAAAAATCATAAAATTGTGAGTGTTTTAAAACTCTGTTTTGAATGTGGAATGGTTGACAAATATGGTGCTTTAAAATCACAATGTAACAAAATTGATAATTTTGAAAATTACTTTATGAATTTTGAAAATTTTTATAAAACGCTTCACGGCAAAACTTACGAACGATAACATTAAACTTCCGAGGGATGTAATTAATTAAGTATTTAAACTTAACTTTATTAAATTCCTTAATTGTTTAAAATGCTCTTCAAGAAAACAATAAGTATTTAAATTTAATTTTCTTACACTCCTTAATGGTTTAAAAATCTACTTCAAGAACTCTCTAAAATTATCTTTATCCAAAACCAAAAAACTTGGATTATAGGCCTCTTGGAACGATTTTGGTAATTTTGTTTTTTTAGAATTAACCCATCTGAATTCGAACGCGCTTACATCGTCCGCATTGGTTTCGACATAATCAATTTCTTGTTGGGTTGTGGTTCTCCAAAAATAAGGTTTCGCAACACTTTGAGAATACGACAACAATTTCATGCGTTCTGAAACCAAAAAATTTTCCCACAAGGCACCTTTATCTTGTCGAAGAGCTAAAGTATTGAAATTTCCAATAACCATATTCCGAACGCCATTGTCATAAAAATAGATTTTTTTATTGGCTTTGATCTCATTTCTAAGATTTTTAGAAAAACTATTTAATCTAAAAACCACAAAACTTTTTTCTAACAAATCAATGTAATTATTAACTGTATTTTTATCAACGCCAACAAGTTGCGCTATTTCATTATAACTCACTTCACTTCCGACTTGCAATGCCAATGCTTGCAAAATTTTTTCTAAAACATTCGATTTTCTGATGCCTGCTAAAGCCAAAATATCTTTGTACAAATAACTTGAAACTAAGTTTTTCAAAATTTCATATTCGTT
>JACMPO010000190.1 GCA_014377455.1 Flavobacterium sp. | reverse complement strand
TATACATAAAAAAAACACTCTGCCGTCTTTTGTCCTACTCGACTACTAATTTCGTCTTCTGGGAAAGCCGAAAACCAACTAGAGTAGGCAAAATATTAAAATTTAAAAAATGCAAACAATCGGACGAATCTTTGGCATTCTTGCCATAATTGGAATGTTGATAGGAATGATACCATTATTAGGTTGGTTAAATTGGCTAAACATACCACTCGCTATTATTGGATTAATGTTATCAATAATAGGTAAGTCAAAAGGCGGAATTATCATTTGTGTAGTTGCTATTTTCTTTGGGTGCTTTAGACTTGCTTTAGGTGGTGGTATAGTCTAAAACTAAATAAAATCAAGGCTATCTAAAAGGTAGCCTCACTGTATTAAAATGATATTATTTCAACACAATTTGGCGATTAGTCGTTTTATTTTTGCTAGAAAACTAATGATAGAAGAATCAGTTTTTGTGATTTATGATTGCAAAAAAAAGTCAATCAACAGAAAAAAACCTTGTTCTTTCTATGTAAAATAAGACTATGGCAAAAATAAAAATAAATATATTCGGTGAAGGAATTGAAATTCGGCAATTGCAATTAGAGCCCGATATTTATCATCATTGGAATACAATTGCTATTAAAAAAGGCCTGCTTTTTACTGATTTGCTTTTAGACCCTTTTTTCTATCATAACTTACAAGATGCGAGATTTATAGAACTGTCTGATATCAATTCAAATCTAATTAGCGGTATGGTCAACACTCCCAAAAGTATCATCGAAATATGGTTTAATCGTCTAAAAGTATTAAAAATTCAATCCCAAGAATTGTTCAATGAAATGCTCCTTTTCCCTTTATTCAATATAGAGAAGAGTAACTGTTTTTCAACCAATAAAGTAGAAAAAGGAGTATATGTGGTACAAAAAACAATTGGTCTTTTAAGTTCAGAGCAGCTCGAAATTGAATCTCATCAATTGAATATCGATGATTTTAATTTTAGTATTTCCGAATTTGAAAATGTTGAATTTTTAACCAAAATAAAATATCAAAACCAAAATTTGAATTATATTAAAAGTGACACTATGATCACGTCTCAAAAAGCTTTTGAGATTAAATAAATTATTTTTTTATACAAAAAAATCACTCTGCCGCCTTTTGGCTTACTCATCTTCTAATTTAGTGTTCTAAAAAATTAAAAATAAGCAACATAAATACTTAATCAACAATGAAAAAAACAAATGAACATCAGGCAACAAAACCGACGGCTACTGTTGCTTTCAGAAAAGCAAAAATAACCGAATATACTGAAGAAATAAAGGCTTACAACACTGCTCAATCCACTTGGGGGAAGCGTAATTATGACGGAGTACTGCATTCAACGAATTATGAAGAATATTTTCCAGATCTTATTATAACCAATTCAACAAGTAACAAAGCTATTGATCCTATAATTGCTACAATTTTTGATAGTCAAGAAACGCTCACAATTGGTGTATTCATAATTCCAAAGCAATTTGACGAAACGAATACTCAAGAACAATTCATTGACAATTTCGAAAATTTTCGACATCAATATGATGCTATACTTTTAATGACTGAGGATTCTAATTTTACAGATTTTGGTTTTAAAGAAATTATTCCCAATAGTGAAAATACCGCAATGACCCATTATCGAAATAGCTGTTTTGATTTTCAAAGTTTTAAAAACGTATTCGCGCCCAAAAATATTGTATTTATGAGAACAGCTCTTGGTTCTGGTTCAACCAAAGCTATAGAAGCTATTCAATCCGCTTTTGCAATTCCTGCTTTCTACCGCAATCAAATTGCAGTTTTAAAAGATAGCATCTTATGCGTAAAATCGGGAACTGACCAATATACAATTGACGAAATAAACCTTGTTTGCAATTATTCATTAGATCAAATAAAAACAGGGGCTACGCTTGTTCACGATACATTTGAAGACAACTCATTAGGGAATACAATTAGAGCTTCTGTATTTATTAGTGGTTTTGATAGCCTCGATTAATTTTGTTTGAACTAGATGGGAAGAATTGATCCAGAATTACAAAGCCAAAAGAACATTACATCTTTCATTTTTAATAAAAAATTATCGCGTCACGCTTTGGCACACTC
>JACMPO010000003.1 GCA_014377455.1 Flavobacterium sp. | reverse complement strand
ATTTAATCATATTATGAAAAAATTAATTTCTATTAGTATTTTGTTTTGTCTTATCAGTTGTTACAATCAGGAAAAACCAGTTGATAAAAGTAAATTAATGGGCAACGATTACAGATTGTTTCAAAGCACTCCTGCTTGGACTCTTGCCAAAGCAGTTGAAGCTGGTGATATTAAGAAAATAAAGGAAGAAGTGCTTCAAAAAAAAGTTTGGGTAGATTATCAAGAATCTCGGTTTGGTCAGACATTGTTGATGCTAGCTATATTTAATAATGAATATGATACTGCAAAAACACTATTAGAATTGGGAGCAAACCCTAATCTGCACACTACATTTAAAGGAAAAACATCCGTAATAGTTGCCGCAGATAATGATGACCCCAAATACTTAAAACTAGTATTAGCCTATAAAGGCGACCCTAATTCAATAGAAAATGTATTTTCTGGACCAAAAAAGAGAATCAATTCAGAAAGAAATTCTGCATTAACTACGGCAATTGTGCCTTCTGTTATGGGTAAAAAAAATCTTGAAAAAGTAAAATTATTGGTTGAGGCGGGAGCTGACATTAATTATACTAAAAAAGGGATAATTCAAACTGCTTTGGCAGAAGCTTTAATACAAGAACAAATGGATATAGCTTTATATCTCATAGAAAAAGGAGCGGATTATAAAAAACCCATAACACTTTTTGTAGGAGGAGGGAGGGAAGATGTTACTGTATTGTACTTATTAAGAAGTTCAATAATAGATTTAGATTCGGAACAATACAAGAAAAAAATGGAATTGGTTGCTTTTTTAAAATCAAAAGGTTTGGATTATGAGAAAGAACCTATTGATGAGGCAGACATAGAACGAATGAAAAATATGTATCCTGATAATTGGCAAGAGTATATGAAGAGATATTAACCTCGATAGCTCGAATGTAGATTGCTAAAGCAGAATTGCATTCTGTGCACATAACCAAGAGCAAACAAAAATGTCAAATGCTACAACCTCCCAAATCCTTGAGGTTTTTTATGCTTAAAAGTGATATTTAAAATGAATGCTGGCTTCTATTATCTATAAAAGTAACCAAAAGAAAAGTGTTATTTACAACGTGATAAATAAGTGAATTGTGTTCATCGATTACACATTTGCGGTAACCAAAAAGTTTTGATTCTGGGCATATTTGATTAAACGAGGCTATTCTTTCAATAAGTGCTTCAACGTTGTTTTCGAAAGTTTCAATCTCTTTGCTATACCAATGATCATATAAATAATCTACTACTTTAAAGAAAGTCTCCAAGGCAGTTTCTGTCCAAACAACTTCCATTAAACCGACTTGTTTTTTATGTATTCCTTGATTCTTTCTTTGGCTTCATTATGAGGAATAAGTCTGTTTTCCTCAATGTCATTATTCCCTTTTTCAATGAGCTGAATTTGGTCTTCAGATAATTGTTCTGCCCAATCGGAATATCTATAATTTAGAAAATCGATGTATTTATCTACTTCTTGCAAAAGTGAGGCAGGAAGTGAGTTTATTTTTTTATTTACTTGTAAAGGGGTTATAGT
>JACMPO010000189.1 GCA_014377455.1 Flavobacterium sp. | reverse complement strand
TAAACCCGAATTATGCACCAAAAATGCTGAAATACTTCGATTCCCTGAAATCAATTGATAAGTTTTACGCTTAGATATGCTTCCTAATTCAGCCAAAGCGATTGCCATAAAATCTAAAGCCAAAGCTAACTGTTGCCCATGTAAATTCCCTCCAAAAATAATTTGGTCGTTTTCTGTAAAAATATTACAATTATTTGTCACTGAATTGATTTTTGTTTTGAACACTTTTTTGACATCATCCATGGCACCTTCAGAAGTGCCATAAACTTGCGGCATGCTTCGGAACAAATACAGATGCTGCACATGATTTTTGTGGTGTTCAATAATTTGACTTCTATCTAAAAATCTTTTAATGCGATTGGCTGTTACAATTTGTTCTTTATAAAATCTAATACAATGTATCAATTCGTTATAAGGTTTAAATCTCCCATCAAAATCTTCAAGTGAAATTATTAATATCAAATCAGCCAAACACGAAAATTTGCTCACTTTAATCAAAATATGCACGCCATAAGCAGTCATAAATTGCATGCCATTCAACAAAGTCAACCCTTCTTTTGACTGCAAAACAATCGATTTCCAATCAAAATGTTTCAAAACTTCGCCGAAATGCACTTTTTTCCGTTCAAAATAAACATTACCTTTTACTAATAACGTTAATGATAAATATTTTATAGGCGCTAAATCCCCCGAAGCTCCCAATGAACCTTAAGTACAAATTACCTGCAGAATATTATTATTATAAAATGCAGTGAATCGCTCGACCGTTTGTTACTAAATTCCCGAATATCCATAACTTAGCGACTGAGTTTTGAGTAACAAAATCAGTTTCACAATTTCGGTTGGTACTTTATCACTTGTTCCGCAAGAGTGTGTTTTTACTAAATTTTCCTGTTGCTTTGATAAATCCTCTTTCGATATTTTTACATTATAAAGTGATCAAAAACCAGCATTTATCCGATAAATAGGATTCGAATGCAAATCCATTTTTTTATATAAATAATCGGAACATTTTTGAATATTTGTTTTCGCCTTATCTTAGAAAGCCAATAATTGATGATTCGAAACAATTTCAGTTAATATTTATAGGTTAAGTAATTCCTTACTACGGTACTAAAATATTATCTATTTTAAAAAGTATTTGAAAGGTTTAATTCAAAAAATCTTTGTGACAGTACAACATTTATTGTTAATAATTTAAACTTACAGTTAAACAAAACCAAAAATTAGCTTTCCGATAAATATTTTTATTTGAGTTAAAAAACAATATTAATAATTGTCAGATTATCTTTATTTTTTAATGAAAAGAGGAGTTTTTTTCATTAAAAGAAAAGTAAAATTGATTATTTAAAAAAAATAAGGACCGATATCCATTCTCAATCCTTGGTAAAATTGTGCTGCAACCGTGAATATTATTCGAAAAATTTAATGGTTAATGCGAATAACTTCATTACCGCCTTCACAAATCATATAATATTTAACAATCCTCAAATAGCGTCTACTATTTTCAAATATTCGCAAAAACAGTAGTGAATGATTTGTCGTTTATAAAAAGTGGTACTTTTGAAATATAAAAATGTTAAACAATAAAGCTACATATCACTCTTCTGTAACAACTCGAATCTGGGTTGGCGCTACTATTACGTTTACTACAACTACGACCACCCCTTTGGGGTAAACATTTTACATATAATCCTATTTTATTATATTTTTTTTTCGAAAGAAAGGCAGTCTATGGATATATAATAAACATTACATTTTTCATAAAAAACAACACACACCAATACATCGCCCACATTCCATTAATCACGAAAATGGCGATTTACTAGTATATTAAAAATAAATAACTTCGTTATGAAAGTATTAAAATTTGGCGGAACTTCGGTAGCCAATGCACAAAATATAAAACTCGTACTGGACATAGTCATCAATAAAGCACAAGAAGAAAAATTAATAGTAGTAATTTCTGCTTTTAGTAAAGTAACTGATTTACTTCAACTCGCTTCCCAAAAAGCGGCTGTCGGTGATGAAAGTTTCAAAGATATTCTTGTCGAAATAGAGAAAAAACATTTAGATGCTTTAAAAGAATTTATTCCCGTAAGTGAGCAAAGCAGTCTTTTGAGCCACATCAAAAGAATTATAAATCATCTGGAAACTTTACTGGATGGTTGCTTCCTTTTGGGAGAATTATCTGCTAGAACTTCCGATACTATTTTGAGTTTTGGCGAATTATTGTCTTCTTACATTGTAGCAGAAGCATTAAAACAAAATCTAAAAAATAGCGATTATAAAGACAGTCGCGAATTGATAAAAACCGATAATCATTTCGGAAAAGCAACCGTAAATTTTGAAGTTTCGAACCAATTAATTGCTGATTTCTTTGCTTCGAATGAGAATCAAGTGGTTGTGATGCCAGGATTTATTGCCGCATCACTTGATGGCATAAACACTACGCTAGGT
>JACMPO010000188.1 GCA_014377455.1 Flavobacterium sp. | reverse complement strand
CTACGACCAAGCACATTTCATTAAAGAAATAAAAAAGCACACAGGTTCTAATCCTAAAGAACTTCACAAGAATAAAAACGACCGATTTTTACAATTTTCTACTTTGCCCAAGGTCTAGCTTTGCAAAAAAATTAAAGATATGAGCAAGGTTAATTATGGTATTGACGCACCAAGTATAATGCGTAATCTAATCGTTTTTGGGGCTTTGACAGTTGTTGCAGGTTTTGCAATTCCAATGCTTTCCGACAACACAATTTTAGAATACATTAGCTACTTAATTGTTTTAGTAGGTCTTGTTTTTTTTATTTTGGGCATTGCAATGTTTGCTTATGGACTGAAAGGAAAATACAGAACAAGAGATTTAATGCTCTCAAAAATCAAGTGGACAGGGAACGAAAAAGTACTTGACATTGGCACTGGACAAGGGCTTTTGATGAATGGTGCGGCCAAATATTTAACAACAGGAAAATCAATTGGCATAGACATTTGGAGCAGCAAAGACCTTTCAGACAATTCAATAAACAAGACTTTGGCAAACGCAAAATTGGAAGGAGTGAAAGACAAAATTGAAATTAGAAACGAGGACGCAAGGAGTTTAACTTTTGCAGACAATTCTTTTGACGTTATACTTTCATTGCTTTGCATTCATAACATTGAACCCAAAGCCGAGCAAGAAAAAGCCTGCTTTGAAATTGCAAGAGTTTTAAAACCAAATGGCACAGCTTTAATTGGCGATTACATTCCAACAACAGAATATGCAAAAGCTTTTGCGAAAGCAGGACTAAAAGTAAAAAGTTCAAAACCATATTTTACAACTGCTTACGCTTTAATGTGGATAGTTGAAGTTACTAAGTAAATTATGGTTTATGTTTTTAAAACTTCTATATCTTCACAGATGAAAGCAAAGACCTTAAACAAGCATCTTGAAGAAATAAAAGAGATTGAGCAGTGGAACTTTGACTTAGAAGATTGCGATAATATTTTAAGAATTGTAGCCGACAAATTAGACACTACAAATATTATCAACCTGCTGACTTCGTTTGGGTTTGACTGCAAAGAACTGGACTGATAAAAAACGGCACATAACACGGGTTTGGCAAGATTGCGAATTTTGTTTTAAGTTCACGTTTACGTTTCACCATAAATTGTTTATTTATAAGTAAATATGTAGTTCTCAAGCTCGCAACAGATGTAAAGTGGCGCAACGTTTTTCTTTTGCATTATATTTATTTAGTATCAACCTTGTACACTTTAAGAAGTTTCCTTATTCACTTTACAGATTTACAATCCTGCAATATCCAGTTCATTTCGGGATTGTTGCCCGATATTCGATCCTGTAAGGATGGAATAATTTCTTTGTCGGGAAAAATACCACGACCTTCATTTTTGGTTGTAAAATAAGGTACGATTTTCATTAGTCCAACGCGTACTTTTATTTTTGAATTTGGGAGTTTTACCTGCGGCATGCGTCCGGCAACACAACCATTATAAGCACCTCCTGTTTCTTCTCCAACAAAAGTAGCTCTGCTACTGCCTTTTAAATTTGACGAAAGTATACAAGAAGCCGAGAAACTACCACCGTTTATCAATACATAAATTTTACCACCAAAAGCATTGGGTTTTACTTTTTGGACTTTATCATCGGGCGAAGCATAATAAAAAGTTCCATCAGCAGATTGGTGAATACTAAAATATATAAATCCGGCATAAAAAGGAAACCCAACAAGACGGATTAGTTTGTTAGGAAGGCTTACTCCTTTAAAATAATCGGCTTGAAACAAACTGGTTTTGGAAGTTACTATTGTCTTTCCTGAAAAAGTAAAACTCGAAGTTGCTAAGTAGGAGTACAGCTCGGCAATTTCGCTCAAGCGACCACCGCCATTGTTTCGCAGGTCAATAACGAGCGTTTTGGTATTGTATTTTTTTATTTTCTCAAAACTTTCTTTGTAAAACGTTTCGTAATCGCCAATTTGGAATCCATTTAATTTAATTACAGCAACAGCACTGTCTTTATCTATAAATTTTAAATTACGATTGTAAATTTTTAAAGCGCTATTGTATCCATAAATATTTTTTCGTTTTTCGAGTAATTTGGCAAGTACTTTCTTCTTTCTTTTTTCGATGTGCGATAGGCGCAGTATTTTCTTTTTACTATTTTTCCCAGTTGTATCAACCACTTTTCGCAAAATTGTAACTGATTTTAAAGAGTCATTTTTAACAAAATCATATTTTAAACTGTCTTTTATACCGTGTTCATAAGTATAAAACAAACCAAAATTGCGCCCAACTCTGTTAGTTTTGAAAGTCGTGTTAAATCCGTCAGAGGTAAATAATTTTTTATAACGGTTTAGTATTGAAGTCACATTTTCTCCATTTATCGCTTTGATTTCAGTCCCTATCACAATCGATTTATTGTAGGATTTGTTTTTGGTAACAATCAGTTTATCGTTAAAACATTCAAACTCAAATTGTGATAACGGACCTACACCTTTTTTAGCAAGAAGCAAACCCTCTTTTTTTGTAAATAGTTTTACCTGAGGTTGCACCGTCATGTGTCCTTGCCGAATTGAAACAATTACAGGCGTTATTTTTTCATAAAATTCATAACTGCTTATGGGTTTTACAAGGGTAGTTTTGATGCTATCAAATTTGAAATCCAAGTCTTTTTTTGAGATATACCAATACAAATCGGGATGCATTTCAACAAATTTGGTTTGGATAAAATCCACATCAGCTTTCAGTTTTGTCACGGAAATATCATCATTTAAATGCTTGTTTTGATTTTTCATGGACGAGCAACTCACTGCAACTAGGGCTAAAATTGCGAAAAAGAATTTATTCATAATTGGTTAGAGGTAATTTAAAATGCTGTTGTGCGATTATAATTTTTGATTTAGATTATAAAATTGCCCTAAAAATAATACTTTATCTTTAATTAAATGCTTGTTTAATTTTCCTTTTAAAAAATACATTATCCTATTTTTTATTATTAATTTTGCAACTTGTAAAAAAGCATTAATTGTTATGGTAAAAGATTTATTTGAACGAATTCAAAATAATAAAGGTCCATTAGGAAAATGGGCATCTCAAGCGGAAGGTTATTTTGTATTTCCAAAACTTGAAGGCGAATTAGGTCCAAGAATGCAGTTTAAAGGAAAAAATATTCTCAATTGGAGTATCAACGATTATTTGGGACTTGCAAATCATCCTGAAGTTCGAAAAGCAGATGCCGATGCAGCAATTCAATATGGTGCTGCTTACCCAATGGGTGCAAGAATGATGAGTGGTCACACTGATGTTCATGAGCAATTAGAAAATGAATTGGCAAGTTTTGTTCATAAAGAAGCCGCTTATTTACTAAATTTTGGATACCAAGGAATTATGTCAACCATTGATGCATTGGTTACTAAAAATGACATAATAGTTTATGATGTTGATGCACATGCGTGTATTATTGATGGCGTTCGATTGCACATGGGAAAACGTTTTACTTATCGTCATAACGATTTGGAAAGCATGGAGAAAAACTTGCAACGTGCTACTAAAATGGCTACCGAAACCGGTGGAGGAATTTTGTTTATTACTGAAGGTGTTTTTGGAATGCGAGGGCAACAAGGAAAAATAAAAGAGATTGTTGCACTAAAGCAAAAATATAATTTCCGATTACTTGTAGATGATGCTCATGGTTTTGGAACTTTAGGAAAAACAGGAGCTGGAGCAGGTGAGGAGCAAGAATGCCAAGACCAAATTGATGTTTATTTTTCAACTTTTGCAAAGTCAATGGCAAGTATTGGTGCTTTTATAGCTGCCGATCGCGATATTATAGATTATTTAAAATACAATTTAAGATCGCAAATGTTTGCTAAATCGTTACCAATGATTCAAACCGTTGGTGCTTTGAAACGTTTGGAATTATTAAGAAACCATCCAGAATTAAAAGATAAATTGTGGGAAAATGTACATGCTTTACAAAATGGACTTCGCGAAAAAGGATTCAATATTGGGGATACCAATACTTGCGTAACTCCGGTTTATCTTGAAGGAAGTGTTCCCGAGGCAATGGTGATGGTGAACGATTTACGTGAAAATTATGGAATTTTCTTGTCTATCGTTATTTATCCAGTAATCCCAAAAGGGATAATATTGTTACGAATGATTCCGACTGCATCTCACACTTTATCTGATATTGAAGAAACACTCACTGCTTTTGAAATTATAAGAGAAAAACTTGTAAACGGTACTTATAAAAAAATTGCTGATGAAACAAAAGTAGACTTAGATGCTTAAATAAAATCAAGATTACTAAAAATCCATTCTTACGAGAGTGGATTTTTTTTACACGTTAGTTTCTAAATCTTTAATGTAATCACCATATTCATAAAAAAATAGTTCAAATGAGGACATTGATTTGTAAAAGAAATCGAAAATTTCAAACCACGAATTTTTATCATGTAAACTCACATGCAACTTCTCTACATAAATTCTGCTGATATTTTTAGCTGTTGGTAAAGTATAATTTTGTGTGAATATAGCTTCCGGCAAGTATTCATCGATTAAAATAGTTTTTAAGGATTGTAATTTTTCGAAATACAATTTTCGTTTTTCCTCGCTGTTTGGCTCAATATCCAGTTGAACTTGGGCCATTTTATTATCAACATAAAATTTAAACGAAACATTTTTAATTTTTGTGTCATACAACATCCATTTTTTTGGAAATTCTTTGGAAAATTCAATCCAAAAATCTTTTTTAATATGAGATAATTCTTCTCTGCTGTACATTTAAATTAAATTTGGAGTACGATTTTATTTTTGGTAAATTTATAAAATTAAACAGTTCAAAATAAATTTAAGGATGCGTTTCGAAGACTTTTTAAATACAATCAATTCCATAAAAAAGTGTGACTTACCAGCAATGGAATCTCATGAAAAAATGGCTCCTTTAGAACGAATTCGGTTAATTAAAGAAGCTAAGAATACATTTAAAGAAGCTCGGAAAGCGGCAGTAATGATGCTTTTTTATCCTAAAAATAAAGTAACCTATTTGGTTTTAATAGTTCGAAATTCATATCCAGGTGTACATTCGTCGCAAATTGCTTTTCCAGGCGGAAAAACAGAATTGTTTGATATAAGTTATGAAGCAACTGCACTAAGAGAAACTTTTGAAGAAATAGGAATACACGAAAGTCAAATTGAAATTATTCGCTCTTTTACTGATATTTATATTCCGCCCAGCAATTTTATTGTATATCCATTTCTTGGGGTTGCAAATTCAGAATTAGAATTTAAAATTCAAGAAGATGAAGTCGCTTCGATAATTGAAATGCCACTTTCGTCTTTACTAGACGATTCCATTTTAGTAGTAAAAAACATTGATACTTCTTACGCAAAATCTATTGATGTACCTGCATTTCAAATAGAAAACCATATCGTTTGGGGTGCTACTGCCATGATGTTGAGCGAATTAAAAGATACTTTAAAAATGGTGTATTAACTTTCATTTTTTGTATTTTTGACCTTCAATGCAACTAAAATTATGGGGTTATTTAAAAGAAATCCTTTTGGACATATACTTTTTGTGAAAAAGTGGTTGATTAGAATTCTTGGAATTTTAACCCATCGCAGGTATCGTGGTTTTAACGAATTGGATATTGATGGATCTGAAATAATTAGAGCTTTACCAGATAAAAACGTGTTGTTTATTTCCAATCATCAAACATATTTTGCCGATGTTGTAGCCATGTTTCATGTTTTTAATGCCAGTCTATCGGGTCGAGATGATAATATTAAAAATATTTGCTACTTGTGGAATCCCAAGCTAAATGTTTATTATGTTGCCGCAAAAGAAACAATGGAATCTGGATGGTTAACCAAAATTTTTGCCTATGCTGGAGCAATTTCTGTAGAAAGAACGTGGCGTCAAAAAGGTAAAGATGTTACTGAAAAAAAAGAAGTCAATCCAAATGATACTGAAAACATTAAAATTGCACTTCAAGACGGCTGGGTAATTACTTTTCCTCAAGGAACCACAAAATCTTTTAAACCTGTTAGAAAAGGCACTGCACATATCATAAAACAATACAAACCTGTGGTTGTTCCAATTGTAATTGATGGATTTCGTCGATCGTTTGACAAAAAAGGTTTGCGCATAAAAAAGAAAGGGATATTGCAATCGTTTATAATTAAAGAACCTTTGCAGATAGATTACGAAAACGATTCGATAGAAGATATTGTTGAAAAAATAGAGTTCGCTATAGAGCAACACTGTTCACTTTTAAAGGTTATTCCCGCAGGCGAATTAGAAGAGCATGAAAAGTTACACAAATTAAGAAAATGGGAATATTAATTACAAGTCCACTTTGCGTAATTCATCGTAATTGCGGTTTAATTTTCTAAGCAATATTCCGTATAACAATCTGTAGAATAACCAAAATACAACTACAAAGGCAACTACTGCAACCAAGCAAATTAAAATACTAACTGCTAATACTCCTGGAGTTTTAATTAGTTTATGAACTTGTGGATTTAAATTAAATGCTAAAATAAATACGACAATCATACTAAAAGCGATCATTCCCAGATTATACCAAACATAATATTGGACTGTCTTTCGTGTTTTCAAAATATCAGTCATTAACTGTTTTGTAGATTTTAATGTAGATATTGATTTGTAATTTCGATAAAATAAACCAATGAAAACAGCAATAACAACATAATTTAGAATGTTAAATATCTTGATGTACCATAATATTTCGTCGCTATACACTTTTTTCATAGCGGCATCACTATCAAAAAAAATACTCAATGCAGTCCATACAGAGACTTCTAAAATGCTAATAATCAATATCCATTTCACAATAGATGATGATTTTTTATGCAACATTTCAGAAATTGTAGATTCGGAAATTTGATGAAAAGTAGACTCATTTCGTTTCCAATCTTTTTTTAATAAATCCAACTCTTCCATATTCATTTAGGGATTTAATATTTTTTTTAATTTACCTTTTATTCTGTTCATTTTCACTCTAGCATTTACCTCTGAAATTCCTAATGTTTCTGATATTTCCGAGTAATCTTTGTCTTCTAAATACATAAAAATTAATGCTTTTTCAATATCATTTAATTGATGAACCGCTTTGTACATCAATTTTAATTGATCTTCTTCTTCCGAATTGTAATCTTCCTGTGATATAAAAAAACTATGTTTTTCGTATTCAACAGTTTTAACAGTTCTCGTACTTTTTCGATATAAAGTAATTGCTGTATTTAAAGCTACTCGATAAGCCCAAGTTGAAAATTTTGAATCGCCACGAAATTTTGGAAATGCTTTCCAAAGCTGAATAGTGATTTCTTGAAATAAATCTTTGTGAGCATCGCCATCAGAAGTATACAATCTACAAATTTTGTGAATTATATTCTGATTTTGTTTTAATTGTGTTACAAATGATTGTTCCAAACTCGCACTCATACTTTGGTTAGTAAACAAATTTTAATTTTTGTTACAAAATTTAAATTGGTGTTGTAGTATTTGGTTTTAAACGATATAAAATATATAATGTGACCAATATAAATGGAATCATCAGTACAAAATGGGATTTATTTAATAATATTACAACATAAAGTAAATGTAAAAATCCAAGAATATAAATTAGATTTCTACGAAATTTACTGTTTTTTAAAAATGGTAAAATAACATATAATGGATTGAATAATAATACATTATAATTCCATAATAATTCTTTGTGAAAAGAATAAAAACCAACTAACGAGAAGAAAATTCCAAGCAATCCAAGAAGAAATAAATAGGAGAAAAATACCGTTCGGTTATTGCTCAAGGCTATTAAAAACAACACTAAAATTACAACATAAATACTATTAAAAAATGAAAACATAAGTTGTGTAGCAATTCCTTTTACTATTGTTTCTTGTTTTAGCACTAATGGTTGCCCAAGATTCTTAGATTTATTTAAACTATGTAACAATTCTATTGGAAGAAATAATTTAGTTGCATTTTCATCTACTTTGGCTCCAAAAATGATATTTATTCCAAGCTTATACCAAAAGTGATTTTCAAAATAGGGGTACAGCACAGTTCTGTAAGAAATTGAAATAGCATCAGTTTTTTTAATTAATTCCTTTCCTTTAATGGCATTTATTTTTTCAACAACCATCGTAGTACAATTTTTATCAATAAATTTATAGTTGTAATAACGTTCGTCTGAAAAGAGTGAAGCATTAAGTTTATCAAAAATTTGTTGTTTTTCAATTAATGAAAAATTTAATGTTTGCTCGACAACCTCTCTATTTTCCAGTTGATATTCAGAAATAAAATCGTCATAGGAACTTGCATTTATAAAATAATTTAGATCTCCTTTTACAAATTTTGCATAAAAATTACCTTCTCGAAAGTCAAAAGCTCCATAATTGTAAACTACATCCAGATTATTAATCGAATCTTTAACTCTAATTGCTGTGTGGCCAAATGTTGTGTATAGCTCTTCGCCACTTCCGCATGTTAAAATACTTACAGATGATTTTTCAGAAAGGGTACTATTTTGACTATGTATATTTGAAGTGCAAATAATGAACAATAAGAAAAGTATTTTTTTTATCATAAATTTTTTATCTAAAAATACTTAAATCTATTTTAAGTGAAAATATATTGGAATATAATGCTGCGCTTTGATTACCCAAATCTGTTAAAGCATAATCAACTTGAATACCTTTATATTTAAATCCCAAACCTATATTTGGTTGAAAACCAATTTTTTTTGTGTTGTCAATTTGAGTTATATTTTGAAAATTTCCAACACCTAAACGTAGAAAAACTAAATCAGTATAACCATATTCAAAGCCTAAAGCGGGATTAATACTAACATAATTTGTAGAAAAAATATCATTAGTTCTTGCAAACTGCATATTTAAATTACCTGAGGCAAGTAACGATGTTTCATTATGAAACTCAAACTTTTTAGACATTCCTAGTTGCGCTTTTGGCGGTGTAATTTCGGTACTTTCAGGCAAGGTTTGGTTTTGTCCCGGAATTGCATCTTTAATTTTAGTATATTCAGTTTCATTTATGCTCCAAACGTTGTAAGTAGTTGTAATATCGCGAAGCATTAATCCAAATTTCCAATCATTTTTTTCAAACTGTAAACCAAAATCAAAACCAAAACCCCATGAACTTGCAAATTTTCCAATAACTCTCCGAATCACTTTTGCATTTACACCGTATTGGAATCCAGGAACTTGTAATTTTCTGCCATAAGATAATGTTAATCCATAATCAGCAGTAGAGAATTTACTAATTCGGTTATAATCTATGTTTCCTTGACTGTCAATAAGTTCAGTAGTATTTAAAATATCATCGACACCAAAACGAATCATCGAAATTCCCCACGCACTTCTATCATCTATCGGTTTACCGTAAGCAACGTAATCATACTGAGCAATATTTGCAAAATAACTGGCGTGCATGAATGAAACTTGACTATCTTCTAAATTTAATAATCCTGCTGGATTCCAATAACCAGAATTTACATCGCTCGTATTTGCCACAACCGCATTTGACATTCCAAGTGCTGCAGCATCAACTCCAATATTCATAAACTCATTTGAATATTTCCTTATCGACTGACTGTAAGAGGTTTGAATTAATAAAATTATAGAAAAACAAAAAAATATTTTCAAAGCAAATTATTTTTACAAATATCCAACAAATTTCTAATATAAAAAACGCAGTTCGCTTTAAGTTATTGTGTTAAATTTGTAATATTCAAAAATAAAAGTAAACTAATGAAAGTAAAAAATCATATTCCAAATTTAATTACACTTCTAAACCTTTTTTGCGGTTGTATTGCTTTAGTTTTTGTTTTTAATGGAAATCATGTTTTGGCATTTACATTTGTATGTTTGGGAATATTTTTAGATTTTTTCGACGGTTTTTTTGCGAGATTATTTAACGTTTCAAGTCCTTTGGGTTTACAGTTAGATTCGTTAGCAGATATGGTAACTAGTGGTGTTGTTCCTGGAGCAGTAATGTTTTTTATGCTTAAAAACGCCGTTCATTTACAAAATTTTGAACTGGATAATGTTGATTTTTTGTTTTGTTTACTCGGTTTTGCAATCACATTAGGAGCCTGTTACAGATTAGCAAATTTTAATATTGATGAACGTCAAACTGATTCCTTTATAGGATTGCCAACCCCAGCAAATGCACTTTTTATTTTAAGTTTACCATTAGTTTTGAACGAATCGGTTATTGCAATTGAATTATTTACAAATAAATGGATATTAATTTTCATTGTTATTTTGAGTACTTATATTATGAATGCTGAAATTCCTTTATTTGCATTGAAAATTAAAAATTTTAGTTTTAAAAAGTATAGTTTACAAATTAGTTTTTTACTACTTTCCATCATCTTACTTTTACTTTTACAAATAGTTGCTGTGCCTCTTATAATAGTATTGTACGTTTTTATTTCAATTCTTAAAACTATTTTTTTTAAGAAAGTAGTGCAGTAATATGGCGAATAGAACGACAAGAAAAACTGTGGTAAGAAAAAAGCCTATAAAATCTAAAAGTAGTTCTTTCTCCCAAAGATTTTATATATTCATTAGTTTATTTATTGTATTAATTGTAATATCAATTCATTACAGAGAAACGATTTCATATTATTTTGGTTTCAAATCTGATAAAATATTTCAGGAGAATAAAATAACAAAAGAAAGAATTTTTCAAGTTTTAAATAGTCATAAAGATTTTGTTTACGGTTTTGATGTTTCTGAATTTCAAGGTCAAATACATTGGGACCAAATAGACTCCCTCGATCAGAAGTTTCCATTGCATTTTGTTTTTATCAGAGCAACTGCGGGCTCAGATAAAAAAGATTCTCGTTTTGATGAAAACTGGGAACAATCTAAATTAAATCATTTTATACGTGGTGCTTACCATTATTATCGACCAAATGAAAACTCAGTAGCGCAAGCAACAAATTTTATTAATGCAGTAAAACTCACTAAAGGAGATTTTCCACCAATATTAGATATTGAACAAATGCCTGAAAATCAATCGTTGGATAGTTTAAAAGCTGGATTAAAACGTTGGTTGAAAATTGTTGACAAGCATTATGAAGTAAAACCAATTATTTATACTAACGAAAAGTATTATACTGATTTTCTAAAAAAAGATTTCCCAAAATATAAGTTTTGGATCGCAAATTATAATTCTTGGGTTTTAAAAATAGATGATGACTGGCTCTTTTGGCAATTTACAGATAAAGGAAAACTTAACGGTATTAACGAAAAAGTGGATATTAATATTTACAATGGAACTCCAAAAATGATGGATTACATTATTTTATCAAATTGAATTTTAATATACTAACACACTAAAATTCTAATTTTTTCTTACGAAGTTCAAAGTTTTGGCCAAGATAAACACGGCGAACCATTTCATCTTCAACGAGTTCTTCAGGTTTACCTGCTTTTAAAATTCCACCTTCAAACATTAAATAAGTTTTGTCAGTAATGGCAAGTGTTTCTTGAACGTTGTGGTCTGTTATTAAAATTCCAATATTTTTATTTTTAAGTTGAGCCACAATCCGTTGAATATCCTCAACAGCTACTGGATCAACTCCTGCAAAAGGTTCATCGAGTAAAATAAATTTTGGATCAGTAGCTAAACACCGTGCTATTTCGGTTCGACGGCGTTCTCCACCCGAAAGTAAATCGCCTCTGTTAGTCCTGATGTGCTCTAAACTAAATTCGGCTATTAGACTTTCCATTTTTGCAATTTGCTCTTTTTTAGTATGTTTAGTAAGTTGTAGAACGCTCAAAATATTATCTTCAATACTTAATTTTCTAAATACAGAGGCTTCCTGAGCTAAATATCCAATGCCGTTTTGAGCACGTTTATACATAGGAAATTCAGTAATATCCATATCATCAAGATAAATTTTACCTGAATTTGGTTTTACTAATCCAACTATCATGTAAAAAGAGGTAGTTTTTCCAGCACCATTTGGCCCAAGTAGTCCTACGATTTCACCTTGATTTACTTCTACCGAAATGCCTTTTACAACGCTTCTTCCTTTGTAAGTTTTAATTAAATTCTCAGCTCTTAATTTCATTTAGTACACGTATAACAGCAACTATCGCTGATTAAAACATTTTTAACTTTCACAAATAAACAACTTATCAAATAAACAAATTATTGTTTTAACAATTATTTATTTTCTTCAAGTGCTTCCCAAAACTCGTAAGCGCGTCTAAGATGTGGAATTACAATTGTACCGCCAACTAAAGTTGCTATTCCCATGGTTTCCATCATTTCCTCTTTAGTGACTCCAATTTTAAAAGAAGTTTCCAAATGATATTTTACACAATCATCACATCTTAATACTGCTGATGCTACAAGTCCAAGCAATTCTTTGGTTTTAACATCTAGTGCTCCATCTGAATATGCATTGGTGTCTAGATTAAAAATTCGCTTTACTATTTTATTATTATCGGCAAGCAATTTTTCGTTCATTTTAGAACGATAATCATTAAATTCGGTTACTATATTATCCATTTTCTTTTTTTTGTTTTCGTACTACGTAGGCTGAAATAAAAATACTCATTTCATAAATTAATAACATTGGTATAGCCACAATTACTTGACTTACCACATCTGGTGGTGTAACTATTGCAGCAATAATTAAAATAATTACAATTCCATATTTGCGATATTTTCTTAAAAAATGTGGAGTAACGAGTCCTAGTTTAGTTAAAAAATAAATTATTATGGGCAATTCAAAATATAAACCACTTGCCAAGATTGAAGTTTTTATCATTCCGATATAAGATTCTATATCAAATTGATTTTTTACTACGCTACTTACTTTAAATGTGGCAAAAAAGTTTACCGACATTGGAACTACTACAAAATAGCCAAATAAAACTCCTAGAAAAAAAAGAATTGAAGATATAAATATAAATTTTGCAGCATTTTTTCGTTCTTTTTCATAAAGTGCAGGACTAATAAAATTCCATAATTGAAGTAGAATATAAGGAAACGAGAGGATAAATCCAGATACGACACACATCCAAATTAAAATGTTAACTTGGCCTTCCATCTCTGTATTTTGAATTATAAACGACATTTCAGTTACACAAATACTATCTGCAAATCCTAAATGGTGGGATAAATCGCAGAAAAAACGGTATGTTATAAAATTAGGGCTTACAGGACCAAAAATTATCGTGTCAAAAATATAATCACTTAAAAAAAAAGTAATAGTTGCACCTATTAAAACTCCAATTGTACATTTTACTAGCAACCATCTTAACTCTTCAAGGTGTCCCATGAAAGACATTTCTCCTTTAGGTTGTTTTACTTTTTTTGCCATTATAAAATTCCTTCTTTTAATATGTCGTGCAAATGTATAATGCCTTTGTACTCGTTATCATCTACTACAACAAGTTGGGTAATAGAAAAATTTTCCATAATATCCATGGCATCACTAACTAAATCAGAAGATTTTATAGATTTAGCATTTTGTGTCATTATGTCTTTAGCTTTTAATCCGGCTATAGTTTCAGTTTTATTTAACATTCGCCTGATGTCGCCATCGGTTATAACTCCAACAACTTTTTGGTTTTCTACAACTGCGGTAACACCTAATCGTTTTTCAGAAATCTCGATAATCACATTTTTTACACTTGATTCAGAAGTAACTTGGGGTTTATGAGTTTCATCTAAAATAGAGGACACTCGCAACAATAATTTTTTCCCTAATGCGCCACCTGGATGAAATTTAGCAAAATCGGTATTTGTAAAATCCCTCATTTCCATTAAACAAACGGCTATCGCATCGCCCATTACTAATTGGGCTGTAGTACTATTAGTTGGTGCTAAATTATTTGGACATGATTCAGATTCTACAAAGGTATTGAGAGTAAAATCTGCTTCTTTTCCTAAAAAAGAATTGATATTCCCAGTAATTGAGATTAACTTATTGCCAAATCTTTTTAATAAAGGAACTAAAATTTTTATTTCAGGCGAATTTCCACTTTTTGAAATGCAAATTACAGCATCATCTGGTTGAAGCATTCCTAAATCGCCATGAATTGCCTCAGCGGCATGTAAAAAAAATGATGGAGTTCCAGTCGAATTTAATGTTGCTACAATTTTTTGTGCAATAATTGCACTTTTTCCAATTCCAGTTATAATTATTCTGCCTTTACAGTTGTAAATAACTTTTACTGCTTCTGAAAAGTTAACATCTATCAAATCAATCAACTTAGATATAGAATTACTTTGAGAGAGTATTGTTTTTTTTGCGGACTCTATAGTTTTATCGTCTGTTATCAAAATAGAATTGTTATAATTTGTTTTTATAAAAGAATTATATATCTTTATATTATGCAAATTTATGTAAAATACTATTAACAAAGAATGAATTCATCTGAAATTGACATCCACAAGGAATTAAAAAAATATTTTGGCTTTAACAAATTCAAAGGTTTACAAGAACCTGTGATTAAAAGTATTTTAGCAAAAAATAACACTTTTGTCATCATGCCAACTGGTGGCGGAAAATCTTTGTGTTATCAATTGCCCGCTTTAATACAAAATGGAACTGCAATTGTTGTTTCGCCTCTTATTGCGTTAATGAAAAATCAAGTTGACGCCATTAGAAGTTTATCTTCTGAGCATGGTGTGGCTCACGTACTAAATTCTTCATTGACTAAAACCGAAATAACACAGGTTAAAAAAGATATTTTATCTGGAATTACAAAACTATTATATGTTGCTCCAGAATCGTTAACAAAAGAGGAATATGTAGAATTTTTACAAAGCGTTCCCATTTCATTTGTAGCAATTGACGAAGCACATTGTATTTCCGAATGGGGGCATGATTTTAGACCTGAATATCGGAATTTAAAAAATATAATAAAATTAATTGGTGACGTTCCTGTTATTGGTTTGACTGCAACAGCAACGCCAAAAGTTCAAGAAGATATTCTAAAAAATCTTGACATGTCTGATGCAACTACCTTTAAAGCATCGTTTAATAGACCTAATTTATATTATGAAGTTCGTACAAAGACTAAAAATATAGAATCAGACATAATTCGATTTATAAAACAAAATAAAGGGAAATCTGGTATTATATATTGTCTTAGTCGTAAAAAAGTGGAGGCAATCGCCGAGGTTTTACAAGTAAATGGAATAAGTGCTGTGCCTTATCATGCTGGTTTAGATGCAAAAACTAGAGCCAAACATCAAGATATGTTTTTGATGGAAGATGTTGAAGTAGTGGTTGCTACAATTGCATTTGGAATGGGAATTGACAAACCCGATGTTCGGTTTGTTATTCACCATGATATTCCAAAATCGTTAGAAAGTTATTATCAAGAAACGGGTCGTGGAGGTCGTGATGGTGGCGAAGGTCATTGTTTAGCATATTATTCCTATAAGGATGTTGAAAAATTAGAAAAATTTATGTCAGGAAAGCCAGTTGCTGAACAAGAAATTGGTTTTGCATTATTGCAAGAAGTAGTTGCTTACGCTGAAACATCAATGTCCAGAAGAAAATTTTTGTTGCATTATTTTGGTGAAGAATTTAATAGTGAAACTGGTGCTGGAGCTGATATGGATGATAATGTTAGAAATCCAAAAGTAAAAGTTGAAGCTAAAAATAATGTCAAACTATTATTAGAAATAGTTCGAGATACAAAAAATTTATATAAATCTAAAGAAATAGTTTACACCTTGATTGGTAGAGTAAACGCAATGATTAAAGCACATAGAACCGACTCACAATTATTTTTTGGTGCAGGATCAAAATTTGAAGAAAGGTATTGGATGGCTTTAATTCGACAAGTTTTAGTTGAAGGATATTTAAGTAAAGACATTGAAACGTATGGAATATTAAAAGTGTCGGATAAAGGGTTAGAATTTATTAAAAATCCAGTTTCATTTATGATGTCTGAGGATCATGAATACAATGAGGCGGAAGATGATGCAATAATTACGGCTGCAAAAACTACCGGTATTGCAGATGAAAATTTAATGGCAATGTTGCGCGATCTTCGAAAAAAAGTTGCAAAAAAACTTGGAGTTCCACCATTTGTGGTTTTTCAAGATCCATCGTTAGAAGACATGGCTTTAAAATATCCTATTACTTTTGATGAACTAAGTAATGTTCATGGAGTAGGAGAAGGAAAAGCAAAAAAGTATGGCAATGAATTTATACAATTAATAAATCGATATGTTGAGGAAAATGATATCATTCGACCAGATGATTTAGTTGTAAAATCAACCGGAGCTAATTCTGCTAACAAGTTATACATAATTCAAAATATTGATAGAAAACTGAATTTAATAGACATTGCTTCGGGAAAAGGACTTAAAATGGACGATTTGATTAAAGAAATGGAGCAAATTGTGTATTCTGGAACTAAACTAAATATAAAATATTGGATCGATGAAATACTCGATGACGATCAGCAAGAAGAGATTCAAGATTATTTTATGGAATCTGAAACAGACAATATAGAAAAAGCACTTAAGGAATTTGACGGAGATTACGATTTAGATGAATTACGGTTGATGCGTATAAAGTTTATAAGTGAAGTTGCAAATTAACTCAACTATTACACAAAGTATGTTTTTATCTATAATAATTCCAACTTTTAATGAGTCTCTTATTATTGCTTCTACAATAAAATATTTGCAGCAATGTTTAGAAAATAAAAATTATGAAATTATAATTTCAGATGCTGGAAGTACTGATAATACTATTAAAATTGCTCAAGATCTTGGAGTAAAAGTTTTGATTTCACAAGTAAAAGGCAGAGCTGGACAAATGAATTTTGGTTTGGCTAATGCTATGGGAAACGTATTTTTCTTTCTTCACTCAGATAGTTTACCTACTAAAAATTTCTTTAACGATATCCAAGAGGCACTTGATAAAAATTACAATTGTGGCAGTTTCAGAACAAAATTTGATAAAGAAACAACGTTACTAAAAATTAATTCTTTTTTTACACGATTCAATTTTCTATTTTTTCGAGGTGGCGACCAAGGCATCTTTATCACTAAAGAACTTCTTCAAAAAGTCGGAAATTTCAAAGAAGATATGCTAATAATGGAAGATTACGATTTTATTGAACGATTGTGGAACACAGGAAAGTTCAAATTAATTCCAAAATCTACATTGATATCAGCTCGAAAATATCAACAAAATTATTGGTTAACGGTACAATTAGCTAATTTAAAAATTGTTACCATGTACAAAAATGGTGCTTCACAAATTGAAATGGTTACAAAATATAAAGAACTATTAACGTACCGAAAAAATGCATTTTGAAAACAAAATAGTCTGGATCACTGGCGCATCATCTGGAATTGGACGAGAATTAGCAATTCAACTTTCAAAACTTGGTGCCATTTTGATATTGACATCTACTAATCAAGACGTATTAGAAAACTTAAAAACTAAATTAGAAACTAAAACTCATATATTAGTTTATAATTTGCTTAAAACTGATGGTATTTTTAACTTAGTTCACCAAGCAATCCAACTTGAAGGGAAAATAGATTATGTTATTCAAAGTGCTGGCATTAGCCAACGATCGTTGTCCAGTGAAACATCGATGGAGGTTTACAAAACATTAATGGAGATCAATTATTTTGCACCATTAGCACTTACACAAGCTATTTTACCTCATTTTAAAAAACAAAATGCCGGAAACATAACTGTAATAAGTAGTATTGCTGGATTGATAGGTTTTCCCTTGCGCACAGGTTATTGCGCTTCAAAACACGCTGTAAAAGGATATTTCGAAACGTTGCAATGCGAACTTTATAAGACTAATATTGATATTTGTATCGTATATCCCGGCAGGATTGATACTAATATTTCAAAAAATGCATTATTGGGAGACGGTTCAAAATTTGGAATTACTGACGATAATAATAAAGTTGGAATGGAAGTTTCTATTTGTGCCAAAAAAATTTTAAAAGGTATTTATGAGCGCAAAAAAAATATTTTTATTGTCAAATCCGAAAGAATTTTATATTGGTTGTGGTGGTTTATTCCCAGTTTATATTATAAAATTGCAAATGCAAAAGGAGTAAATTAATAAATAGTAAAACTATAAGTATGCACGATTATTTATCAGGTATTCAACAAATTGGAATTGGAGTAAGCGATGCTGAACAGGCAATGTTTACTTATAAAAACCTTTTTGGTATGAATATTTTAATTTTTGATGATATCGCCACAGCATGTTTAATGAAGAAATATACTGGAAATCAAGAATTTAAACGTCGAGCCATTTTAACAATGAATTTAAACGGTGGTGGAGGTTTTGAAATTTGGCAATTTTTAGATAGAAAACCAGTTGAAAATTTGAATTTTAAATTGGGTGATTTGGGAATTAATGCAGCCATTTTAAAATCGAATAAGCTTGAAAAATCGCATGAAAGATTAAAAATACTAAAATCTATTACTGTTTCTGATATACAAGTTTCTAAAGTAAACGTACCTTATTTTTTTGTAAATGATGGGATTAATAATTTTAAAATTATTCCAGATTGTGATTGGTTTCAAAATGGAAAACATGATTTAGGTGGCGTTGTAGGTGCAGTAATTGGCGTTTCAGATATGCAAAAATCCTTGCATTTCTATCAGCATATTCTAGGATTAGATATCATTTTATATGAGTACGAATTTGTAGAACATAACATAAGCTATAAAAAAGTTGGTCTACAAAAAAATGCAACAGGTAAAGGAGCTTTTAACGAATTACTTGGAAATATAATGATAGAATTGGTTCAAAATTTAGATTCCTTACCAACAAGAATTTACAAAAATAGGTTTTGGGGAGATACAGGGTTTATACATTTGTGTTTTGATGTGTTAGATATGAATGCCTTGAAGAAACATGCTGAAAGTAACAATTATAAATTTTCAGTAGATAGTAATAATACTTATGCAATGGATAACGCATCTGGAAGATTTTGCTACATTGAAGATCCCGATGGAACTTTAATAGAGCTAGTCGAAACACACAAAGTTCCCATATTAAAGAAAATGGGTTGGTATTTAGATTTAAGAAAAAGAAATAAAGAAAAACCGTTACCACGATGGATGATAAAAATGCTATCTCTTAGTAAGGTAAAATAAAATTAACTTTTGTATTCCTTGTAAAACCAAGCACTTATTGGAAAAAATATAAAAATAATTAGTGCAATTTTAAAATTTAAAATTAACCCGAAAAATATTGAAATAAAAAATACTATTATAGGATAAAAAATAAGTAACAGACCAAAAAGAACCGAATCATAAAATACAGTATTTTTTGTTTTTTTTTGAGTAAAATTTTTAAACAGCAAATAAATCCAGTAGTTAGCAAAAAAACCAATAAAAGCAGGTATAGCAAATATTAATTTTTTTATTCTAATTTTTTGTAGGTGAGAAGTATGTGTATTATTATTAAAGTCGGCTTGGACTTTCATGTTTTTCAATATCCCATTTTCTAATTTTAAATTAAAATTTTTATAAAATTCTAAGTCTTTGTCGTTAAGAATGATTTTAGGTTCAAATTCATTATTAAAATTAAGTTGAACCTCTTTTGGATTGTGCTTAAATGAAGAGTAATTTAAGGCAGTGGGTTGAATTTTTAAATTAGAAATCCCTTCATTTAGAGCCATTAAAGCTAATCGAGCGGTTCCTTTTTTTAATGGTCTTAATTTCCATTCTTGAACGCACAATCCTTCTGAAAAAATTAGAATTGTCTGCTTTTTTTGTAATAATTCGATACATTTTTTAAATGTTGAATCGTTTTTACTCAAATTATTTTTGCCTTCACTCAATCTGTAAATCGGTATAAGATGTACTAAATTTAAAAATTTTGCAACTATTGGATTTTTAAATGCATCGCCACGTGCTAAAAAGTAAATAGGTTTTGGGTAGTGAATCGCTATTTGTATGGCATCAAAAAATGAATTTGGATGATTTGATGCAATAATTTTTGGATTTGAAAAAGTGGTATTAGCATCAAAATTTGCAACTGTTTTTTTACAGTAAATTTTGCTCGCAAGTTGTGCTCCAATTTTAAATAGTTGATACACTTTTATCTATTTCCAAATTTGTGGTAAATCTTTTTCTTCATCAATATCGGTTAATTTAACCAAATTTGAATATTGTAAAGACATTAATTCTAAATCACTTTCAGTTTCTGAATAAACTGATTCTGTACTCCAAGTTTTGATCTCAAAAAGTTTATTGTGTAATTTATTCATGCCAAGTAAGTAGTAACCGCCGTCAAAAGTTGGTCCTATAACTACATCATCAGTTAATAATTTATCAAACGCATCTTTTATAATTTCCGAATTTAAGTCATAACAATCGCTACCAATTATGCAAATGGAATTATATTGCAAATCAAATAATTCTTTAAAGGCATTTTTCATTCTTGTCCCTAAATCACTTCCAAATTGAATTTTTTTATAATAATTTGCTTCTTCCCAAAGATCATTTTCAGCAATTGTTTCAGAATAAAAAACAAATTTATCAACAGGTAAATTTTGTACTATATTTTTAGTATGTACTAATAGTTTACAATAAATATCTAAGGCTTTTTTATCGCCAACTGTTTTTGCCAATCGTGTTTTTACTTTTCCTAACTCGGGATTTTTGGTAAATAAAATTAAAGCTGCTTTGGTTTGCATGACATTCGTATAATTTAAAAATTGCAACAGTAAATAAGTACTGTTGCAATTTTATTTAATTCTTTTAGCAACAACCGCCACCATTGTAATGAAAAGTAGATTCGCTGATAAAGATATCATTTCGTTCTAATGAAGCCAAGGCTTTAGCAGTTTTATCACATACAGCTAAGGGTTGATTTTTAAGTAAAATATGTCCTTTTTTATCGTCAAAATACTCCTCTTTGCCATAAAAAATCGTTGCTTTACCTGTAAATACGCATGGACCATCTGCTGGCATTGGATCTTTTATAGCACAAACTTCTATACTTTCTATAAAAATTAATTCATCTGTAGGATAATTTTCGGTATCTAATATTCGATATGGTCTTCGTCCTCTAATTTCAATAGTACCAAAGCCAACATCGGTTAATGCTTTTATATAATCGTTTATCGGAATACTGCCACTTAGGCAAAGTGCTCGTAAATGATCATCGTTGCGTAACTCGTCATTCATAGGTTGTTCACAAGTTGGGTCACTCATTACTAAACGTCCGTTAGGCTTCAACACACGATACATTTCTTGTAAAGCTTTTTTTAAATCGTCAGTTTTAAAAATATTGAATAAACAATTTTGTGCAGCAACATCAATCGATTCATTTTCAATTGGTAAATTTAGAGCATCTCCTTTTTTCAATTCTACAAATTCACTTTTGAACCAGTCATTTTCTTGCTCAGCAATTTTAAAATTTTGTTTTGAAGCTTCCAACATTTCATCAACAACATCTACACCAATTACGCCACCTTTTTGACGAGAGAAATAAGAAAATTGTAATAATTCCATTCCACCACCAACACCAACGTATAAAATTTTTGGATTGTTTATTAAATCCTGTGCCGAAATGGTACTACCACAACCATAGTTCATTTCTTGCATAATTTTTGGAATTTCAAGTCCAGGAAATTTCCAAATAGGTGTTGTTGTGCAACATAATCCAACATCTGGAGTTAAGGCAGCATCTCGATATAAATTAACTGTTGCGTCTAAATAATTTTCCATTATAGTAGTTTGTTTTTTAAAATTTAATTATGCAACTTCGCCGCCACAACTGCTTCCTGCTCCTGCAGTACAACCATAACAATGATTGCTAACAATTATTTTTCTGTTTAATAAATCATTGTGGTTAAAATTTGATATGTGTTGCCCATTTTTAACAGCCACTTTTAATTCCAACATTTGATTGAAATCGCAATCATATAAATAGCCATCCCAACCAACAGAAACTGTATTTCGGCACATCACATTTGATGCAGCTACAGGATTAAATGAATCAATTAATTTGGTCATGTAATCGTCAAAATTTTCAGATGAAATTAAATAATCTAAATAGCGACTCACTGGTAAGTTAGTAATCGCAAATAAATTATTGAATTCAATGTTGAAATCATTTAATAAAGCAGTTTTATATTCTTTTTCTAAAGCATTTTGGTCTGGAGGCAAAAAAGCACCAGCGGGATTGTAAACTAAATTTAGTGTTAAACCAAAATTTTGTTTCCCATATCCAACGTTATTAAGCATTTGCAAAGCTTTTATTGAACTCTCAAAAACACCATCTCCTCGTTGTTTGTCGGTTCGAGATTTTGAATAAAAAGGTAACGAAGAAATAACTTCTATTTTATGCAATTTGAAAAAATCGGGTAAGTCAAAATATTTTTTATTGGCAGTAATAATTGTTAAATTACAGCGTACATACATTTGAATGCCTAATTTGCTTATTTCTTTAACAAACCATCTAAAATCAGGATTCATTTCGGGTGCACCACCAGTCATATCAACAACTTTAAAATTAGAATTGTTTTTTAAAACATCTAATATTTGAGTCATTGTTTCTCTGGTCATTATTTCTTTTCTGTCCGGACCAGCATCTACATGACAATGCGTACAAACTTGATTGCACATTTTTCCCAAATTAACTTGTAAAATTTCTAATTCAGTAGGAATTAATGGGAAAAGGCCAACAGTATTTAAATTATCTTTAAAAGGTTTAAATTTTTCTGGGTTTTGTTCTAAAATTTGTATTTGATTAGTCGCTTTCGATAAAAAATTGTGGTTCGATTTTAACGATTTTAATTTTACTTTTTTAAATACACTCATAAACCAATTTTCTTAACTTTATTCATCATTTGCACACCATGTACTAAACTAGCACCACCGCGAATAGCCGATGCGACATGTACTGCTTCCATCATTTGCGATTCGCTGTATCCTTTTTCATACGCATCAGTACTGTAAGCATCAATGCAATATGGACATTGAACTGCGTGAGCAACTGCTAAGGCAATCAACGATTTTTCTCTAGCAGAAAGTGAACCTTCTTTAAAAACTTCACCATAATAATCAAAAAACTTTTCGCCCATTTCTTTTTGAAATTCGACTATGTTTCCGAATTTTTTTAAATCGTCTGAATTGTAATAATTTTTGTCCATTTTAACCTAATTTAAAAATTATAATATGTGAGAAAAACTCTAATAAAAAATACAAATCGTTAAATATCTTTTGTGTTCGATAAAAAATTTAATTTGTTATGTAAAATTATATTTATTTACGAAATTTACAACATAAAGTTTTTAAAAAATATGAATTATTTAAATCAAATTGAAGAAACGGTGGCTTTTTTGAAGTCTAAAGGTTTTAGTGATCCTGTTGTTGGAGTAGTTTTAGGAACAGGACTTGGTAAATTTTTAGATTATCTAGAGATTGAAGTGTCTATTGACTATACTGACATTCCAAATTTTCCAATTTCGACGGTAGAATTTCACAAAGGAAAATTAATTCTAGGTACCATTGGGACTATAAAAGTTATTGCTATGCAAGGTAGGTTTCATCTTTATGAAGGGTATAGTCTCCAACAAATTACATTTCCAATTCGCGTGTTGCAAAAACTGGGAATCCAGCAATTATTTCTTAGCAATGCGGCTGGAGGAATAAATAAAATGTTCAAAAAAGGTGATTTAGTTTTATTAGATGATCATATAAATTTACAAGGGTCAAGTCCTTTAAACGGTTTAAATAGCTTTGATTATGGAGGTATTTTCCCAGATATGAGTGCGCCCTACGATAAAAATTTAAATAATTTATTTACAAATAATTCAAAAAAATTAAATCTTAATTTAAAAAAAGGAGTTTATGCTTCAGTATTTGGACCTCAATTAGAAACCAGAGCTGAATATCGATATTTGTCAATAATTGGTGCCGATATGGTGGGTATGAGCACTACTCCAGAAGTTATTGTTTCAAATCAGTTGCAACTTCCTTGTGCTGCGATTAGCGTTATAACTGATGAATGTGATCCAGATAATTTAAAACCTGTAAATATTGCTGAAATAATAGCAATTGCAGGTGCGACAGATGAAAAATTAAGCTTACTGTTAGTTTCAGTTATTAAATCGCTTAAAAATTAAAACACGATTTAAATTTGAAGTACTTTATATAAAAATAGTGTAATTCAAATTTTAAATCGCTTAAAGTGTTTTTTTTGCAATTATTTTACAAAATTATCTACGTCTAAAGTCCAGTCATAATTTAAATAATCTAAATTTGGATTAGAACCCTGTGGGATTACTTTGAAATCTTTAGCAATTTTAATTACTCCAGATTTGTTTCCAAAATCTCCTCTAAACCAGCTCATCAATGAAGGAACTTTGAGAAGGTTACTGTTTTTATCAAACGATGAATTTTTCAAAAAATAACCTTTTGCTGATTTTTCTAGTTGAGCATCAATTGTTTTTAATTCATAAATCCCAACTGGTGGACAACTTTTAGCACCACAATTTAAAGCAAAATGAATTCTCCAATTTACTTTATCAACTCTAAAAGTACGTTCTAATTTTGGCGGAAACATTTTTCCAAATTTTCCTAAACTCCATTTAACAGCTGACTTTCTTAAAAATCCGTGTTCAATAATATCTAAATTGACTTTATTTCCTGCAATCACAAATTGTTCTGATTTAAAAAAAGCGTTACGATCTTTATATTGACCAGGATTTTCAGTAAGTGCGTTGTGCGTAAATGCGTTGTAAATATTAATAAAAAAAGTTAATTTTTTACTATCGTTGTCTAGTTGTTTAGCTAAATCATCTTCTTTTGCATCAGCTATTAGTTTTGTATATTTTGCTATATCTTTTTTATCATTTTCTTTAGTAGCTTTTATAAATTTAGTTGAAATTTCTACATAATCTTCCTGTGAATAAGAGAATGTAACAATAAAGAGTAAGGCAATTGTAAGTAAATTTTTCATAAATAATTTTGTTTTTATTATATACGAAAGTATTGTATTTTGGATTTATAACCTCACAGAATTTTCTTTAAATGTTATAAAATTAATGGTAAAATGTACTAAAATTTAGAATAAATTTCGCCTCGGTGTGGTTTTAATAAATCTCTAACAGATAACATTTTATCTTCATTTACAACCATAAAAGCAATAGCGTGAAATTCATTTATAATTTCAAAACCTGTTTTAATAGATTCTACTTTGTTTAATAGAATAAATTCTTTGAGATGAACCTCATGGTGTTGCGCTGTTTTAGTAGCTACTTGTCCTTTAAAATCCCAAATTAATTTTATTTTTTTTGACATTATTGATTTTTAATATATGTTACAAAAATAGTTTCAATTAAATTATTTAAATAAAAATAATATTAATAATTTAAATTCATTTTTTTAAATAAAAATTAAAGTATTGTATTTAATAGTCCTTAGTAGTAAATAGATAATTTGATAAATTAGAGTAGTAAATTTTGATATAATCTATTATCATTAAAGTAATTTATGTTTTAAACAATCTGAATTATAAATTTATAAAAAAAATATTAATTATTTTTAAAATAATTCAAAGGGTCTGATTTGCATCAAGCCTTTTTTTATGTTTCGTTTAAAAGGTTTATTTTTGTCAAAATTAAAAATATGTCTCGCGAAATACATACTCAAGTTGCTCCTGAAATAGCTCATAACGATTCATTATTGCGGGAATACGTAGCTAAATTATTTCATGTAAATACTTCTGAAATCTTAAAAGTTGTGGTTCAAAAACGCTCAATTGATGCACGACAGAAATCTGTGAAATTTAATATAAAAGGATTAGTGTATTTTGAAAATGAAATTTACGAAGATGCTATCACAACACTTCCAGATTATAAAAATGTAACCAATGCTCAAAAAGTTATTGTAGTTGGAGCTGGTCCGGCAGGACTTTTTGCTGCATTAAAATTGATAGAGTTAGGGTTAAAACCCATAGTTATTGAGCGCGGAAAAGACGTACGTGGAAGACGAAGAGACTTAAAAGCCATAAATGTTGATCATATTGTAAATGAAGATTCCAATTATTGTTTTGGTGAAGGTGGAGCAGGAACATATTCTGATGGGAAATTGTACACACGTTCCAAAAAAAGAGGCGATGTGGAACGAATTTTAAAGTTACTTGTTGCTTTTGGTGCTACTCCAGATATTTTAATCGAAGCTCATCCGCATATTGGTACTAATAAATTACCTCAAATTATTCAAGATATTAGAGATAAAATAATTGAATATGGAGGAACAGTACTTTTTGAAACTCGAGTTGTAGATTTTATATTTCAAAACAATGAAATACAAGGAGTTGTAACTCAAAATGGCGATAAAATAACAGCCAATAAGTTGATTTTAGCAACTGGACATTCTGCTCGAGATATTTTTGAATTACTCCATAAAAAACAAATTTTTATTGAAGCAAAACCTTTTGCGCTGGGTGTTAGGGCAGAGCATTCGCAGGAATTAATAGATAAAATTCAATACAGTTGTGATTATCGTGGTGAATTTTTACCTCCATCGCCATACAGTATTGTAAAACAAGTACATGGTCGTGGCATGTATTCGTTTTGTATGTGTCCTGGTGGCGTTATTGCACCTTGTGCAACAAGTCCAGACGAAGTAGTTACAAACGGTTGGTCTCCATCAAAAAGAGATCAAAAGACAGCAAATTCAGGAATTGTTGTGGAATTAAAATTAGAAGATTTTAAACCATACGAAAAATTTGGTGCTCTTGCTGGATTAGAATTTCAAAAATCAATTGAGAAGAAATCGTGGAATCTTGCGGGAAAATCTCAAAAAGTTCCGGCACAACGATTGGTTGATTTCACCCAAAATAAATTATCGGATAAAATCCCAAAAACTTCCTATGTTCCTGGAACTACATCAGTAGAAATGGGTCAAGTTTTCCCTGCATTTTTAACTCAAATTTTACGGGAAGGATTTAAAGAATTTGATAAATCGATGAAAGGATATTTAACAAACGATGCAATACTTCATGCTCCCGAAAGTAGAACTTCATCACCAGTTAGAATTCCTAGAGATAATGATACGCTGGAACATGTACAAATAAAAGGACTTTATCCATGTGGTGAAGGTGCAGGTTATGCTGGAGGAATTATTTCTGCTGCAATAGATGGTGAAAAATGTGCTTTAAAAATCGCTGAAAGTTTAAAGCACAATATCAATTTTATTTAACATCAGGAACAAATTCTAAAGAAACAGAATTCATACAATATCTTTTGTAAGTTGGAGCTGGTCCGTCATCAAATAAATGTCCTAAATGAGCATCACATCTTCCACAAAGTGCTTCTGTACGAATCATATCATACGATTTATCTAACTTGTAAACTACGCTATTTTTGTTTTCTTGTTCAAAAAAACTTGGCCAGCCACAACTACTTTGGAATTTTTGATCAGATTGGAACAATAAATTTCCACAAGCGGCACAATAATAAGTTCCTTTTGCATCTGAGTCCCAAAGTTTTCCGGTAAATGCACGTTCAGTAGCACCATTTCGTGCTGTAGCAAATAAATCGTCTGGAAGAATTTTTTTCCAATCAGCATCTGAAACAGTTAATTTTTCTGAACTTGTTCGAGAATAATAGGGATTTTCCATTTTTTCTTTTTTATTCAAATTTAATGAATTTTTCAATTTTACTCAATTTTTATTTTAACTCGTTTTCATCAATTAAATCACTTAAATGCAGATGTAAAGCGGTTACTGAAATGCTAATTTCCCAAAATGAAATTCCAAGAGATATTAATAAACTCAATAAACTAAATCCAAACAAGTAAATTCCAATCATTTGTTGCTCAAAAAATAATAAAAGCATTGCAAAAACTGACAAAAATAAGCAGAGTACACCAAACAATTGCATGTATCTAATTAAAGACAGACGCAGATTTAAATTTTTAATTTGTAGTAATATACTTTTCGTTTTGACATCGTCGTAATTTTTTTTCAAGCTTCGAATTATTTGTGCAATTGTTAAAAACCGATTTGTGTAAGCCAATAATATTAATGAAGTTGCTGAAAAAAGTAATGCAGGTGTTTCTATATGGAGCATCATTATAAATTTTTTATTCATTTAATTAAGATCTATAAAGGTCGTAAATCTTTATTAGAATATTGGATTTATATAATTTCAAAAAATAATGCCACACCTTTTGGGCATGGCATTTTTTTTCTAACTAAACAAACAAAATATAATAAAGTACCATTTTATTACAATACAAAGATGTATATTTTAATTTGTTAGAATGTTAAGTGATTGTTATTTATGCATTAAAGTTAGATTAATTTAAAAACTTAAGATTGTTTATTTTTTATCTTGTAAAGCAAAAACACGTTTTAATAAATTAGAAGTTCTTGAATTTAAATTTGTTCTAATATTTTTTTCTTCAACGGCAACCATCTTAAAAACTCCGTTTAAAGCTTGAGTAGTAACATAGTCTGTTAAATCTGGATTTACTTTTTTTACTAATGGGATAGAATTGTATTTAGTTATAATATTAGTCCAAACCTTGTCTGCACCAACTTTTGAAAACGAATTCTTAATAACTGGATTAAATTTTCCATATAAAGCTGTGGTAGTTGAACTTTGCAAATAACTTGTTGCTGCATTTTCGTTTCCTAATAATATATTTTTAGCATCGTTAAAACTCATTCCTCTTACCGCATTTACAAATATTGGAGTAGCTTCTTTCACGGCATCTTCAGCAGCTCTATTCATAATTTTTAAACCTTCATCGGCAAGTGAACTTAAGCCTATGCCTCTCAAGGTTTGATCTACTTTTTTTAATTCATCGGGCAATAAAATTTTTACTAATTCATTTTTATAAAAACCGTCGACAGAAGTTAGTTTAACCACTTGCTTATCAATTCCATTATTTAGCGCCTCTTTTAACCCAGATGCAATATCGCCATTTCCTAAAACTTCTCCAACCTGCGGAAATTGATTCGCTGCTTGCTGCAATTCTGCACAACCCGAAAATGTAGTTGCAACCAATAGTATTAAAAGTACTTTTTTCATGTTTTTAAAATTTAGATTATTGGATTTTGTATTTTAAATTATAATCCATATTTGCAAATATAATGCCTCAAATATTAAAACAATTAATAAGTAGAAAAAATTATTAAATTCGTAAATTGCGCTCTGCAAATTATCAATATATTAAAATGGAACTTCAAAAACCTTATAATCCTATAAATAAAGTAAGAATCGTAACTGCTACCGCACTTTTTGACGGACATGATGCGGCTATTAATATCATGAGAAGAATTATCCAATCCACAGGAGTTGAAGTCATTCATCTTGGACATGACCGAAGTGTGGATGAAGTTGTAAATACTGCCATTCAAGAAGATGCCAATGCTATCGCTTTGACATCATATCAAGGTGGACACAATGAGTATTTTAAATATATGTACGATTTATTGAAAGAAAAAGGAGCTGGACATATAAAAATTTTTGGAGGTGGTGGCGGTGTAATTTTACCATCAGAAATTAAAGAATTACAAGATTACGGAATTACCAGAATTTATTCGCCAGATGATGGTCGTGCCATGGGATTGCAGGGAATGATTAACGATTTAGTTCAAAAATCTGATTTTGCAGTGGGCGATATTTTAAATGGAGAAATTAATCACTTGGAAGAAAAAAATCCACGTTCTATAGCAAGAATAATTTCGTCAGCTGAGAATTTTCCGGAAATAGCAAAACCAATATTAGATAAAATTCACAAAAAAAATGAAAAATCAAACATACCTGTTTTGGGAATTACAGGTACCGGAGGTTCTGGAAAATCGTCATTAGTTGATGAATTAGTAAGACGATTTTTAATCGATTTTCCCGAAAAAACAATTGGATTAATTTCGGTAGATCCATCTAAAAGAAAAACAGGTGGTGCACTTTTAGGAGATCGAATTCGTATGAATGCCATTAATAATCCTCGTGTTTATATGCGATCATTGGCCACAAGACAATCAAATTTGGCATTATCAAAATATGTAGCCGAAGCAATAGAAGTTTTAAAAGGAGCCAAATTTGATTTAATAATTCTTGAAACATCGGGAATAGGGCAAAGCGATACTGAAATAATGGATCATTCTGATGTTTCACTTTATGTCATGACGCCAGAATTTGGTGCTGCAACGCAACTGGAAAAAATTGATATGTTGGATTTTGCCGATATAGTTGCTGTTAATAAATTTGACAAACGCGGTGGATTAGACGCACTTCGTGATGTAAAAAAACAATATCAACGAAATCATAATTTGTGGGATGCAAATTTAGACCAAATGCCTGTGATAGGAACAATCGCTTCACAGTTTAATGATCCTGGTATGAATACTTTGTATAAAAAGTTAATGGATAAAGTAGTTGAAAAAACAGGTTCTGACTTGAAATCGACTTCAAAAATTACGCGTGAAATGAGTGAGAAAATTTTTGTGATTCCGCCACATCGAACTCGATATTTATCTGAAATAGCTGAAAATAATCGGAAATATGACGAGACTGTTTTAACACAAGTAGAAGT
>JACMPO010000024.1 GCA_014377455.1 Flavobacterium sp. | reverse complement strand
GGTCGATATGCACCACCAAGTTTACAAGAAAACACTATCTTTGGCAGTGGTAGAATTGGTGTTTTTAAAAGAACACCAGGCAAATATCAGCAAGGTTATGCGCTTTATGAAATAACAGACCATTTAGGGAACGTTAGAGCAGTTATACAAAAAACGGATCAAGGGATATTAGCTTTAACCAACAAAACAGATTACTACCCCTTTGGGATGCCAATGCCTAACAAAACCACCACAGATGGTTTGTACAGGTACGCTTTTCAAGGGCAAGAAAAAGATCCTGAAACAGGGATGGAAGCCTTTGAGTTAAGACTTTGGGATGGACGAATTGGTAGGTGGTTGACGGTGGATCCGAAAGGACAATTTTTTTCACCATATCTTGGAATGGGCAATGATCCAATAAATGCAACTGACCCTGATGGGGGTTGGATAAAATATACTGTTACCAGAGATAAATCAGGATTGATAAAAGTTAAAGTAACTGTCGGAGGAAAAATTTTAAATTTATCAAATAAAAGTTACGCTGAAGTTTGGTCAGGAGTATCAAATCAAATGGCAAGATTACACAGGATTTATGGAAATAAAAATTTTGAGTCAACAGATTCTAATGGTGTAAAAACTAGAGTTCAAATGACAATTGATTTTCAATACAGTTATGCTAGAAATTTATCCGAGGTCTCTAAAAATGACCATATAATTGCCATTGTTAATAAAGGTAGATATACAAATCAAGGAGGTGGTAGACATGCTTCTAATGCAACTTTAGGAGGTCAGTTTGCAGCAATTTCCGCAGATCAAATATGGGCTATTCCGCATGAATTAGGACATAATCTAGGGTTAGATGATTTATATGATAAAAAAAATTACCAAGGTACAAAAGACAATTTGATGTTTAATGGTAATAGTAACAATTTACTTAATACTCAACTTTTTGATATATTTGCAAATATGTGGGGTGACATAGGAAAAACAATGACAGTACCTAATTTTAATGGTAATAGAGAAAATTTACAATCTTTTTTAAAAGGAAACGAATATGAAAACCCTGATTCATTTAAATTCAAAGATTAATATTTTTTTTTGCTTTACAATATTATTTATTAACTATTCATGCACAAGAAAGGTTAATGATGAAAAAGTCACTACTGCTCCTATCAAATTATTTGAAAATGGGATACTAAAAGTTGGATTTATAAAAAACAACTTAAAAGTTGGAAAATGGGTTTATTACGACAGTATCACAAAACAAAAAGTTATGGATATTTATTATGTAGATACAGTGATAGGTTTAAAAACCAACAAACTACAATTAAAAAAATATTTTAATAAAGACAAATTATTTTTAATTGAAAGAGTGCTTAATGATGAACAAATAATTGGATTAAAAGTGGTTAATTACCCTCTATATTCTAATCTTTTGAATAATAATGAATATCATGAAGCAGGGCAAGGAATGTATTTATTTTATTGCATGCAATGCCATTTGAACAAAAACATAATAAAAAATAATAGTGTTATTAATTACAATGTTTTTTTTAAATCCTTTAAAAAAAATAAAATCCATCAAGAAATTATTCTTAATAATGAAGAATTTAATCAATTGTACATATATATTAAAAAACAGACAAAAAATAAATAAAATATTATAAGAGCAAATACTAATATCGATAGCGCGGATAATAAACCATTTCGGATAGCGCGGTTTTGCAAACCGTGCACACAAACAATATCAAGTATTAAAAAGCAAAAAACAAAAGCAACATCTGAAAATGTTGCTTTTTGTGTTTAAATTACTCCTTCATTTTTTAGAATCTTTTGAATGTATTTTACAGAAATAAAATCTTTATCTCTTTGTATTAGAAATTGAAAAAAGTTATACTGTGATGGGTAGATTTTTTTTCCTAGTGTAACAGATAGCATAAATAATATTTAGTTTTATAATCGATACCCATAAAATATATCTTATCTAATCAATATTTTTAAATATTTTATCTATTTTTACACAAAGCAAAATTCAATGAGATACAGCATAGCATTAATAGGTTTACTTATTTTAGTTTCTTGTACTACTGCAAAAATTAAAGGTGCAGCATATAAACTTTCCTCTTCCAATGTAGAAATCGGCAGTATTGGTTTTTCTAAAGCAACGATAGTTAAAAATGATTTCGAAACCCATGCTTTACCTATTTTAAACAACAAGCTTAGGGTTGAGATTAACATTTTACCTTTCAACAAAAGATCCAATAAAATTTACAAAGAAAAAGCAAAGTACAACCAAAGTCAATCAAAAATTCAATTTTCAGATAGTTTAGACATCAAACCTGAATTTGTAGTATTAACAATTTTTGATATCAATGGTTTTGTTAACGAGATAAACGATACTCAGAACAAAGAGGTCATCGAGTTTTTAAAGAAAACAGAAAAGGCAAAAATTACTACCAGTATTGTTACAACTATATCTCCTGAAAATATTTTAAAGATAAAACAAGCAGATACCTACTACATTGTTAACAACCAAGAAAGTAAATATGTTTTAAATTTGTTTAAAGCAAATAAAAAGATCGAAAGCATTGATTTACAATCCGGCGAAGTTTTGGGTTATAAACTCAGCAAATGCTGTTGGTCTGTAGACAATCGAGGAAAATGGTACTTAGCCGATTTAGTTGATGAAAACACTTCTTGTAAAGGAAAAACTGAACAAAAAATAAAACAAAGAAAGACGACCAAAAACCTCTACAAAATGTAAAATGCTTCCAAATGAAAAAGTATATATATATAATAATTGCTTGTTTTTTTCTAATTTTTTCGTTTATATCTTGTTCGGAAATAGTGATGGAAAAAGAAATAACTGATAAAACAGTAATTTTAGTATCTCCTACCAACAACGCACAATTTTTTTCTACTGGGGTAACCTTTTCTTGGGAAAGTGTTGAAAATGCAACCAAATATAATTTGCAAATTGCAAAACCAACTTTTCTATCTCCACTACAAATTGTTTTAGACACAACCGTAACAAGTAAATCTTTTACATTGCAATTACCTATTGGCAATTACGAGTGGCGTGTTAGAGCAGCTAGCGAATCATATAATACTGCATATACAAATAGGCTTTTTTCTGTTGTAAGTAATACTGATTTTCAAAGCAATACAGTTACGCTAAATGCACCAACAAATAATTTAATTACCAATACAGCAAACCAAAGTTTATCTTGGCAATCTATTATTGGAGCAACCGCCTACCAAGTTCAAGTTTATAGTGATAGTAATACACTTCTAGTAGATCAAACTACAGCAAATACAACTTACAATTATACCTTTCCAGAAGGAAATTATCAATGGAGGGTTAGAGCATCAAACGGAACAGATTATACATTATATTCTTCTCGCTCAGTTTTAGTAGATTTAACTCCACCAAATATACCCGTATTGACTAGCCCAGCAAATATGGGAACCTCAACTTCAAGCGCCACTTTTGAATGGAGTAGAAATGCTATAAGTGGCAGCACTGAAAAAGACACTATTTACATTTATACCAATAGTACTTTAACAAATCTGTATTCCGAAAATCAGGCTACAAGTCCATACACAAGTACTTTAACTCCTGGTACATACTATTGGAAGGTTGTAAGTTCAGACAGTGCAGGTAATAGTGGAAATGCAAGTTTAGTATACAGTTTTACGGTAAATTAATATGAAATGAGCATGACCTAAAATTGGTCGCAAAACCAATGAAAATATGCGAACTACATGTAACCAATAAAAAACAATAAATATAATAATATGAAAAATAAAAAAAGTATTTATATTATGCTTCCTCTTGTTTTACTAATTTGGGGAGCAATTATCTACCAATTTTTCAGTTATGTAAATCCTGAATCATCAGAAATTCCTAATCAAGAATTTGCTATTAAACCATTAATAATAAAAAAGATCGATAGCGTCAAAATAAAAATTAATCCGCGTGATCCTTTTTCTGGTAAATTGGTTGATGAAATGGTAAAAAAAAGAATTGTAAAACAGAGCAGTAAAAAAATTGTTGAAATTAAAGAGGCATTAGTGTGGCCCAAAATAAACTACAAAGGAATAGTATCAGATAATAAAGATAAAATAAGAGTTTACATGATTATCATTAACAACAAAACACATCTAATGAAAAAAGGTGATTTTGAAGAGGAGATTTTATTAATAGATGGAAACAGACAGGCTATTAGTTTAAAATACAAAAGAGAAAGCAAAGATGTTTTAATTCAATAATGAGAAAATTTTTCAAACATAAAGTCTTTTCTGGAGCACTACAGTTTACTATTTTTATTGGTGTTATCATTGCATTGATTTTAACTGGACTAATATTGCTCCAAAACACGCACAATTTTTTCATTCAGCAATCTAAAGCCACCATTGAAAACATTCAACTTGCAAATTCAGGAATAAATTTTTTAAAACTTCAACTCAACCCAATTACTGACACGACTGCAATAGAAAAATTAAGCAGCAATAATCAAAAGGTAGAAGTACAATCATCCCAATGGGGCATATATGAAAAAGCGATCGTTAAAACTACAAATAGAGAAAAAATATTTTACAAAAGTGCCTTAATTGGCACGCAAATGGAGGATTTACAAAGACCAACGCTTTATCTTCAAGACAATTTCAAACCACTTATTGTTGTTGGAAACACTAGATTAAAAGGAACTATTTATTTGCCTAACCAAGAAATTAAATCGGGTTACATTGCTGGGGAAAGTTTTTATGGCAAAGATTTGTTTCAAGGTACGATTAAGAAAAGTAACACTAAATTACCTGAATTAAGAAAAAATTATAAAGATCATTTTGAAGAGCTATTAAAATTTAAAGACCTCAATATTGCAAGTTTTATAGGAGGAAATGAAATTATAAAATATAGAAATTCTTTTCTAAAACCAACAAAATACTGGTACAGCAAAAATGAAATTATATTGGATAATAATGATTTGGTTGGCAACATAATAATTAAATCTGAACACAAAATAACAATTAAAAAAACAGCAATTTTAAAAGATGTAATCATTGTAGCTCCAATGGTCGAAATTCAAGATGGTGTTTCAGGAAATTTTCAAGCAATTGCAAACAAACAAATAATTGTTGGCAAAAATTGTAAGTTAACTTATCCTTCGGCAATAGTTTTTATTCAAATAAAGGAAGAAGTGTTAGATTTCCAAAATACAAAAACAGCCGTATTTATTGATAAAAATACAGAAATACGAGGCAGTATTATTTATTTTAAACATACAAAAGAAAATGATTTTAAAACACAAATAACCCTAAGCGAGGAAGCAGCAATTAAAGGAGAAATTTATTGTGAAGGCAATTTAGAGTTGAAAGGAAAAGTTGTTGGTTCAGTTTATACGGAACAATTTATTGTAAACAGAGGAGGTACTACGTTTGTTAATCACATTTACAACGGTCAAATTGTAAATGATAATTTCCCGGAAAATTTCTGCGGTTTATTATTCAAAAACAATCAAAAAGGCATCGCAAAATGGATCTATTAAAAAAATTAAAATCAGCCACATTGATTGAAGCTTTAATCGCAACTGTATTAATTGTTGTTATTTTTATTGTATCAAGTTTAGTAATAAATAACCTTTTGTTAAATAGCTTTAATAATAATACCGGCGCTATTGAAAATAGATTGTGTACATTAGAGTATAAGTACCAGAACAAACACATTCAATTACCTTATAATGAGAATTTTGAAAACTGGACAATAACCATAAACAAAGAACAAAAAAATAAAGATGGAGTTTATTTTATTACAATAAAAGCGAAAAAAAATGAATCTAATAAAACCATTATAAAAAATAGAATTGATGAATAGCAAAGTTAAATCATTTACACTTTCTGAATTATTGGTAACGATGATTATTACGGTAATTGTGGTTGGTTTAGCATTTACAGTATTGGATTTAGTACGAAAACAGATTATTGGAATACAAAAAAATTATAACAGAACAACAGAATTCGCTTTTTTAAAACAAAGAATTTGGTTAGATTTCAATAAAAATAATAACATTACCTTCAATTTAACTGCAAATCAAATTGTGTTAAAATCGGAATTTGATACCATTTATTATAGTTTCAAAAGTGATTTTATTTTAAGAAATAAAGACACTTTAAAATCAACGGTTAAAATTGAAAAAATATTTTTTAAAGGAAATGAGATAACGCAAGGAAATCTAGATGCTATTTCTTTTTTTGATGAAAAAGAATCAGCCCATTCTCATTTTTTTGTATTCAAAAATAATGATGCAACTTTTTTAATGAACCAAAATGGCTTTTAAATTAGATAACATACAAAAAACCAATTCTAAAAAAGAGTTTGGCGTAGAAATTCAAAATATACTAAAGAAAGAAATAAATCTTTTTGGTAATACTTTTTCGTCCAAAAAAAAATATGAATTCTATAACGAACTTGGTGTCCTACTTAAAGCTGGAATCACTATAAAAGACACCTTGCAACTTATTCAAGGAAATCAAAAAAAACCCAAAGATAAAACTATAATAGAAGAAATACTTTTAAAGGTAATCAATGGAATTCCATTTTCGGATGCAATTTTTGCTTCTAAGCAATTCACTGAATATGAATATTATTCTATTAAAATTGGCGAAGAAACAGGAACACTTGCCAAAGTATGCAAAAGTCTTGCACTTTTCTTTGAAAGAAAAAATGAACAAAAAAGAATTATTATAAGTGCACTCACCTACCCTTGCATCGTATTGTCAACAGCAGTTTTGGTGGTAGTTTTTATGTTGAGTTATGTAGTGCCAATGTTTCAAGATATTTTTAATCAAAATAAAATAGAATTGCCATTTTTAACCAAACTAATAATTGGCTTATCAAATACAATAAAACTTTATGGTGGTTTTTTATTACTTGGAATTATCGCTACAATCGTGCTAATCAAAGTCATGTTAAAGAATGAAAACATAAAAGAAGTATTCCATAATATTATCCTTAAAACGCCAATTGTAGGTAAATTTATAACTAGAATTTACTTAGCTCAATTTACCCAAGCAATTTCACTTTTAACTACAGCAAAAATTCCAATGCTCAATAGTATTCAGTTGGTAAAAAAAATGATTGAGTTTATTCCACTCCGAAAAGGACTTCAAAAAGTAGAAGATAATATTTTAAAAGGGAATTTATTAAGTCAAAGTCTAGCAGGAAACAAAATGTTTGATGACAGAATAATTTCGCTTGTCAAGGTAGCCGAAGAAACAAATCAAACAGAATTTGTTTTCAATCAACTAAACGAGCAGTACAATAATGAAGTTGTACAACAATCCAAACTTGTAGCCACCATTATAGAACCTTTAATTGTAGTCATCGTTGGACTAATTGTTGGGATTTTATTGGTTGCTTTATATTTACCAATGTTTAAATTAAGCTCTGCAATAGGTTAATTTGTAGTATTTTATTTTATAATAACCCGTTGGGTGCAATTATTAAAAAACGTCACTTCGAGTGTTTTTTGTGTAGAGCATCGTAACAAAAAATGTATCGAGAATCGTTTTTAAATGAAAATTTTCTATTCTCGATACGATTTTTTTCAAAAATCACTCGAATTGACGAAAATTTTCATTCAAATACTAATTGCACCCAACGGGTTATAATAACAATTTTATTTAAAATTTTACGTTTAAGAATTTAACATAAAATGAACTACAATTGAACCCTAAAATTGAGCAGCTTTTTATAAAATTCACTAAACAACTTCGTCAATTAGACACTGAAAAAGAATTAACCTTTCACATTGCCCGGCATACTTTTGCAACTGCCGTAACACTTACAAATATAGTTTCAATAGAAAGTGTAAGTAAAATGCTTGGACATAAAAACATTCAAACTACTCAACACTACGCTAAGGTTTTAGATAGAAAAGTTAGTGAGGATATGGCATTATTAAAGCAAAAATTAACGCAACATTCTATATCCAAAAGTTCATGAAAAAGATCTTTTACTTAAATAGGAAACTTTCAAATTATAGTATTTAATTCCGGAATTAACTATCTTAAATTCCAGAATGAAATACCATAAAATCAAGCCACACAAGCATAGTGCTTATTCTGTAAAAACCAAATAACATAGTGTTCAATTCGCGAATTAAACACCTTAAATTCTAGAATTATTTGCTAAAAATAGAAATTTATTATAAACCAAATGCGGTGAGTAATTTACTAATCACTCACCGCATTTTTTAATAAATCACTTTAATTATTAAATTTCTAATCAAAAAAAAAGATGCCACTGGCATCCATCACTTTCTCATGTCTTTCCAGCTACCATTTCTATAATTCTTCCGCCATTCAAAAAACTTACCCCTCCAGTAAAGCTCTACAAACCATAAAACAATAATTCCAACTATCTCATACCATTCCATCCATCAAAGATAAAACGGCAATCACATACATATAAAACACTTCTTGCAAATACTCCCGAATGGACAAGTTTTAATTCGAAATGGTAAATAGGTAAACTATGTGAAATAATTTAATTTAAAACAACTTTAGAATAATCAAACATTAAATGATAAATCGAAAAAGATTGCTTATTATGATTTCTTTTATGTTTGGATAAATATGTACAATTTAAAGTACTATGGAGTTTTTCTGATAATAAAAATAAATCAGTCTCAATCGATGAGGATAACTTTAGAATAGAATTCACTTCATCTGAAATAATTTTGTGATTTAATTTAGAATTTTCTATAAATGCTATTTGCCCCTCAAAAGGAAGCCTCAAATCTACATGAGATCTATTAACAAATTTTTCTATATCCAAAACATAGTCTTTTGCATCAGATTTTATCAATATTCGTTTACACTCAAGTGCTAAATAAACATTTTCATCTGATTCATTCTCCCATGTTTTTTGCAAACCTAATTTATTTATAAATACATCTATTTTATCAGGTTTTATTTTTCCGTCAATAAAATCAATATATCTTTTTTGGGTTTCACAAAGAAAATTTATTTCTTCTAATTCAGAAATTTTACTTTTTAATAGTAGTTTATTTTTTACTAGATATTTTTCTACAAATTCAAACTTTAAATGATCCTCAAACATTACAGTTCCTGATGCAGTTATTGAAGATTTAGAGTAAGTTATACCATCTTGTAAAAAAAGATTGTGGCATTCCATCACATAAGAAAGAATTTGTTTAATCCTTTTTTGTGTTATGGAATTTCTTCTTGATTTTACAAAGGCTAGAGAATTAGAACCCATCAAAATTGTTATTTATGTTATTCAATTCAGACTCTTCTATTGTTTCTTTAAATTCTGCAACATCATACCACGCCATAGATCTATGCCAGCATTTATATTCATTAGGTTTAATAATATAAAAAGAATTCTTTTCAAAACCTTTTATATCTTTTTGTATGAATAAATTATGCTCTGTATTTTTAGCATCTGTAATTTGAGAAATACTTAAATTATCAGCTAATTTTTTTAATACATCTTTTTCGCTTTTTCTGTCAGGATAAATTATAAGTTTTTCTGGTTTTTCGTCTAAAAACACAAAGTTTAAAGCTATAAAATGATTTAAAGGATAAATCTCAACTTGAATAAATTCATCATCATAGATTTTCTTGAATTCTTGAATATAGACTTCTGCATATTTCCTTAAAACATGCTCTCTGTTCCTATGGTCAGCATCATTGAAATTTGAAACTAAATGTTGTTTACTTTCTTGAAATTGATAACGCGAAACATTTAAAACGTAGTCAATCAAATCTTTTTCATAACCAGTTATCTGATATATTTCTTCAACAATTGAATTAATTTCTTCTAATATTCTTATACTTGGTTGTCCTTTAAAAATACTATCTGGATATTGTTCATAAAACTCTTTATAGGGTTTTAATAAATTATCAACTAATGAAATTAATTTATTTCTTTGAATTTCTGATGGCTCTATAAATGGAAATGAAAGATATTCCGATTTATTAATTTCTGGGTAATATACACCCCAATTCGCGGAAGTTAAATATTGAAAATAAGTTGAGAATTTTGATTTAAAGATTCCAAATATTTCAGAAATATAGCTTTCATTATCAATATTAAAGGTGATCGAATTCGCACTATCTCTATAAACACAACTATCTTCAATTACAGAAATATTTAAGTCTGTTTCAAATTTCGTCCTTTTACCTAAAATAATTTTTTTTCCCTTAAATAAAGTCAATTCCCTTCCTGCCTCTAAATATACATCATGTTTATTTAGCTTTGGAAAATCTTCACGTATAAAAGTGTAGTTTTCTTGAATCTGTGACGTTTGAATAATTGGTAAACCAATTAGAAAATCAAAATAATGTTTTGGTGTTCCTTTTTTAATTCCATTACCATTAATGATATTATTTTTATCTAAAAATTTATCTAAACTCTTATTTTCAAATCTCTTCATAAACAAATAATCTAAAGTATTACCGTAAAGGGCAACTTTAAACATCCATTTGTTTTCAATAAAATGTAACTGTTTTATCTGTTTCCTATCAAATTTTTCAATAACAAGAGTTTTAGAGTATTTATTAAAATATTTATTTTGCTTTAAAGAAATATGCTTTATTATACTTTGTGAATTTTCTTCTTTCTGATTAATATTAACCCTAAAAAAAATAATTGATCCTGGATTCTTAGCATTTTCAAATACTATATGTCTTACAGAAGATAAATCAAAAATTTCAGTTATATAATTATTCTCTAAAAAGTATTTTTTTAATTTTTGAGCCTTGTCATTATAATAAACTTTACTTGTTACTATTAATGCTATTTTTGATTCATCTTGCACAAAATCTTTAACTCTAATTAAATAAGATTGTGCAATTTGTTTATCGCTTACAATTTTATCAAATTTAGTTTGTTTTAACCAATCAAGATGTTCAGGTGTATCATTATTCCTCCATGGTGGGTTACCTAAAATAAAATTAACATTTTCAATTCTTATTTGGTTCCAAACCTCTTTTTTACTCAAATCAAAGAAATGAGCTTTAAAAAAATTCTTGTCTTTTAAATTCGGAAATTTATAAATATCAATATTTCCAGGTTCTTGATAATCTAATAAGGCTACATAAATTGAAAAACAAGCCACATTTATTGCTTCCTCATTAATGTCAATTCCAAAAAGATTTCTTTCAGCAATTGTTCTAATTTTATTACCAAAAGTTAGGTTATCGTCATTTGGATTTAGTTCTTTTTCTCGTTCAATCATTCTTCTTAATCCTTGAACCAAGAAAATTCCGGAACCCATTGCTGGATCAAAAATTTTACAATCACTGATTGATTTATTCTCTTCAAAATATTTATCAACCGTTTGGGTTAAAATATAATCAACTAAAAAAGGTGGTGTATAAACCGCCGATGTAGCATTTTTTGTTTCTTCATCTAAAAGTGTCTCATATATTCCACTAATCAATTCTACAGGAATAATTCCAAAATCAAATACATCAAATTGAAAATCAAAATCAGAAAATAAATTAACTTTATCTTCAACGCTAACTCCTTCAGGATTAAAAAGTTTAGATAAAAGGTTAGCTTGATGAAAACTTAATTCAATATTAGAATCCTTAAACAAAACACCATTAAATCTTTTGTTTAAATAATCAAAAAATGCAACTAAAAGTTTTGGATTAGAAATTAATTCACTTAAACCTGTTCTTCTTAAAATTAAATCATCTTCATTTCCATGAATAAACGATGTATCAATTTTTATCTTTCTATCAATTAGATAACGAATAAAAATTAATCTTAAAACAAGTATTTTAGCCAAACTTTCTTCTAAACCAAAATTATCTTTCAGAATAATAATAGTTTGTTTTATGTTTTCAAAAAGTTGTTGGTTTACTCTTTTTTTGAGTACTGTTTTCTTATGTTTTTCATAAAACCATTCAAATGTTTCACCACTTTGCAAATTCCAAAAAGAAAATTTTTTATTTCTTTCCTTTTCAGATAATTTAATTTCTTCTAAACCTTTATGCTTTTCAAAGTTTAAAGCGTTATAAACTTTTATTTCAGTATCCTTTATTACAAAAATTATAGGAGAGTTATCAAAAGACCAAACTTGTTTGTGAATTTCATTTTCATTTTCTTTATCAAATACTGAAGTTAAATCAAAAAATAAAATAAAAGGCTGACTGTTAAAAACATAAAAAGCATCAGGCTTTATTAAGTCAAGTTTTTTTAAAATATCGGAAGAAAAACCATTAAAAACCTCTCCATCTTCTTCATTTCTAAAGAAAACAGCTTTATTTTCAATTAACTCTAATTGATTAAGAAGCTTTTTTAATGGGTTAGTCAAAATATATATTTTTTACAAATCTAATACTTTATAATATTTTATTCCAATTAATAAATAATATTGTATCAAATATGATTTTTAAATAAAAAATATTTTTTGAAATTTTTAATATGTCAGAATGTAATTATAATTTAAAACTTCTTTTTTGACTTTAAACTTATTCTATAAAAACCAAATAGTATAGTGTTCAATTCGCGAATTGAATACCTTAAATTCTAGAATTATTTACTAAAAATAGAAATTTATTATAAACCAAATGCGGTGAGTAATTTACTAATCACTAACCGCATTTTAATAAATCACTTTACTTAGTAAATTTCTAATCAAAAAAAAAGATGCTACTGGCATCCATCACTTTCTCATGTCTTTCCAGCCACCATTTCTGTAATTCTTCCGCCATTCAAAAAACTTACCCCTCAAGTAAAGCCCTAAAAACCATAAAACAATAATTCCAACTATCTCATACCATTCCATCCATCAAAGATAAAACTGCAAACTCATACGCAAGAAACACATTTTGCAATTACTCCCAAATTGAAAAGTGTTACTCCCGAATTGACAATTTTTAATCCCGAATTGGCAAGTGGTTAAAATGAATAAAAACGCCTAGGCATCTTTCATTCTTTATCTAAATTAAATTCAAAATCTAATAAGTCTTTTGGATGTAAGTTTAGTCCTTTCGAAACTTTGATAAATGTTCTAAAAGTAATATTTGTTTTTCCTAATTCAATTTTATTTAAATCACTTGAATCTATTCCAGTGTGAAATTCCACATCATCCAAAGTATAATCTTTGGCAATCCTTATCTCTTTTATTTTTTTACCAAAACTTTTTAAAAAAACTTCTAATTGCTCATCCATAAATTT
>JACMPO010000187.1 GCA_014377455.1 Flavobacterium sp. | reverse complement strand
GTATTTATAAAATGGTTGGGATCGTAATAGGTTTTCTTTAAAAAGTCAATGACCAAGTTTTTATGAAACTCTTCGCTTTCGGTGTCATTTGTCCTGTCAAGTAACTGTATAAGATTGGTCTTGAAACCTTCAATTTCAGTCCTGTTTGGCTTTACTTTTAAAAAGGCTTTGTTTAGTGCCTTTCTGGGTTTCAACTCTTTTAATTGTTCACTCATTCAATTTTAATCTTTTGTGTACACGAACCGCAAGGGTTTGCATTTATTATTTCAGTTCTTTTTTCAGTCGGTTAAGTTAAGTTTTTCATTCGTAACGATATTCCTTTTGTCTGATTCACGTATTTGTTGGATTTCTCTGATTGCACTAATTTATTTTTTAACGCTACCTTCATCCTCCGTGGAATCTTTTCATCTGTTTAATCTGTGATGAAGACAAAAAAGGAACAAGAAGCATTTGCGCTATTCCTCACCCCTCATTTTTTCGCCAAACGGGATGGTCTTGCCATTATTTTATTCTATATAAAAACAAAAACTTTAACCAGGACGGGCTTACACCTTAGCGATGGCTATTCCTCAATTTCTTCTGTTAATTGTATTATTTCTGCCATTACTCCATACAAGTAAAAATGTAATTTCACTTTCACCGCTGCACCAACAGCAAACTTGTCGTAAGTACCTTTTACTAATCTTGCCGTCAACTGAATTGGAGATATTTTAATCGCTTTAAATCTCTCACCCGAATTTTTAATAACCGTAGCATCAAATATTAATACCTCGCCATCTGTGTCTTTCCATTCATAATGGAATTCTGGATTTAAATTGTGATATTTTGTCTGAATATTGTTGAGATAATTTTTTCCATCATAATAATTGAAATTATATGATTCAGCCATGAATTGGAAATAGTAGTATCGTAGTGGATTGTCTTTTTCTAGTTGCGTGTTTTCTCTGCCAAGGCGTAACAATTTAATCCTAGTATTAGCATCATGTAAATTTCTGCCATAAATCTTAAATAAAAATTTCACAACTTCAAAATTCTCTTGCATGTATTCCATTTCATCAATATAAAAATCACATTTTTCAAATTCTTCTTTTTGCAAATGATAGTTATGTAACAGAATACAAGCGTAAGGTCTTAATCTTGCAGTTTGATATAATTCATCTAAATACTGCTTATAGTCTTTATTGTCAGTTCGTTTGTTCAGATAATTTGCATACAAAGTTTGTAGACTGTCAATCCTATCAATGTTATCTGTTACTGTTCTATTCGCTAAATCAAATAAATCTTCAATTAAAATTTGTTGTTGCATGACATCTTCAATATCATATTCAATATTTTCTAGCTGCCATACAATTAATTTAATATAATCAACGTAACTAAATGCTGAGAATGGGTCAAGTAGTTGTTTTAAAACAAATAATTCCTCTGCTTCTTTTAAATAAAATAAGGTGTAATTTAACTGACTTTCCTCCGCAAAAAATAGTTTTGCTAATTCAAAATTTAATGCAGCTCTCCTATGAATAAACCTATGGTTTCTATAATCCAAAAGACCTTCAGCATATAAAATATGTTCTATTGCTTTTTTTACAGAAGTTTTGGTTTTTCTATTTTGAAGATTGATAGCGTAATTAAGCAAGAAATAGGGGTCTTCAGATAGTTTTGTATATCCAGCATCGTAAAGTTTATCTATTTGAGTATTGTTATATTCACGTAATCTTCCGAGTGCCCGCAATAAGTTGTTTGCTAGATATGAATTTGTTTGACCATTTTCGATTTGTTTAAGCATTTGTTCGTAAAACTGAAATTGCTTGTCCTTATTTGGTAAAAAACGGTCAACAAGTCTGTCTGCAATTAATGAATGTTTTGTTCTAAAATATAAATCAGGTTGAGTACCGTGGGAAGTGACAAATTCTTGAATTAGGATTCCTTTACCTTCTGCCTTAATTATTTTTGCAATGAACTCATCCCAATCCATTTTAATGTTTTGTTTTAACCAACTTGCAGGCATTAGTAATTTATGACGGTGCAACAACGCAGTATATAAAAATGCTTGTTGTGCTTCCTTTGAAAGTTGATTGTAACAATCTATTAAATCATTTTCATGACGACCAGATGTGATTGAGGACATTAAGGCTACAAATGAATCAGAATTGTATTCTTTCATTATTTTAGAAACTAATCGCTTCTTTTCACTGGCATCTCTAAAGTCAATTAAACTTGACTTTTTGAGTTTTTCCAATAAATCTTCAATTTCTTCAATCGTAAATTCACCTGATATTTTCAATTCATGCGAATTAGGAACACTTCGATTCAGTTTGAATTTTTCAAGTATGTTCTCTCTGATAGGAGCAACAAAGAATATATTGCAATCCTGAAATTGCTCAATGCTAATATCTCTTTGGATTTCAATTAATGATTTAAAGTAGCTTTCAATTTCAATTTCATCACAAAAGAAAATGAAGTTTTTAGCCTTCATTGTTTTAATCAAGTCAATTAAATGTTCCTTTCTTGCCCGATTAAAATCAACTATTTCAAACGCCACGAGGTCTAAATCGGTCTGCTTTTCAAATTCATAGATTAAGCGCAATGTAAAAGTAGATTTTCCAATACCAAAATCACCGCTAATAAAAAAGACTGGTACAAACGCACCATCTTTTTCATTTACAACCTTTTGTATTTCCTCAGTAAAAGTATGCGTGAATTTAGTTTTGATTACATCTAAACCTCTTGTGATTACTCCAAAATTAGGTTCATCGCCTTTGTAGTATTCTTCTTCCTTAATAAATCTTTCTCTTGTATGCGTGTTTAATTGCTTTACAATGCCGTCAAGACTTAAAAGCAATTGAGGTGCTGCTGAAATATGATAGTCTTTGCTGCTCGAAAGAGATAAGCCTTTCTTTTTTACCACAATGTCTGCATTCTTTGTTTCCCACTCTTTATACTTTAGAAAGAAATCTTGAAAAGAAGATTTGATTATGCAAATTTTATTTTTTTTGTAGTAAGAAAGTGAATTTTCATTCGGATATGGGTCAACATTTAAAATCCATCTTTTGTCACGGAAATTATAGGAATCAAATTTGTCAAGTAATTCCTTACCAAAATCATCAGTAAAGGAATAACCAATGCTTAAAAATTGAATATCATAACTAATATTTTTCAGGTCATTTAATACTAATTTATAAAAGCTTCCAAGTTTTCTAAAATCATCCGAAGAGAACGCCAAAGGATATAAACTCTTATCCGAAACACATCCGTTAAGTTTTATGTAGCGAACTTCTGTATTCGATTCTCGATAATTGTATTGCTTTTGATTTCTTATTGGCTTTATGTCGTAAATTTTCTGCGATGATGCCGTTATTTCATCAAAAGCCCTCTCAATTAATAAGTCATAATTTGTTGTAATTATTTCACGCCATGGAATGCCAGCCATAACTCTATGGGCTTCTGTAACTATTAATTTTTGCAGAAGTTCATGAACAAAATTATCAAAATGTGTTCTGCTGAAACTATCATCTGCTGAAAGGATATCAAGCCATTTTGTAATGTTTGATTCATTTAGTTGTTTGCCTATTTTCGATTCGTAATATTCGATTACTTCTTTGCTTAAATATCTCTTCTCGCCAACGGATGCTCCAGCACCAAGAAACAAAATTGTATTTGATTCTTTTATCTTTAAGAAGATAGCGTTTAGTTCTTCCGCTTGTTTATCAATGTCAAGTATGTGCTCCATTTTTTAGTATTATTAATTCATTTTAGAGTTATTAAGATACTTAAAATTATATTTAAAAATCTCATTTACACTCTGTGGGGCGAGGGTGTTTTGGCTCTTTTGGAAGCTTGGATTTGTGTGTCGGTTTGTGTGGATTGCATATGTACAAATTGTGTGTCGGCAAAATTTTAATTTTATTTGTACGATGGCGAAAAAACAAAAAACATAGTGTTGTTCAGCTTGCTTGTTTAAATTTTGTCCAATTATAATATAGTCTATTTGTTTTTGGTTACTTATCAAAATGGTTTGTCTTTAGATTTAAATTTTAATCGGTTGGTCGTTTTTGGTATGGTCCGTTCTATCATTTCCTATAACTAATATATACTTAACTCTTAACCATTTTACCATCGTTTACAACCGTTTAATAGCTCCTATACCACCCCAATCTACCCAAACCTTTTCATAAAAATTACTTGGCAGTTAAAAAAAATGAAAAATACCAGATTGTTGGTATTGTAATTATGTTTCGAGATAGTTAATTTAGGGTATTGTTTTACCTAACTAAAGAGTATCATGAAACCTACAAAAAACCTAATGATTGTAGACAATCAAGCGATGAAAGAAATGT
>JACMPO010000186.1 GCA_014377455.1 Flavobacterium sp. | reverse complement strand
TTACCACCTAAAGCAAAAAATATAGCCTTCTTTTTTTGGAATATTAATAAGCAGCCCTTAAGCATACATGTAAACAGTCTCAAACTTTATCAACTCGAAGGAGAAGGTGTAGATTATGAAGCACCTGATATTAAGTAAAATTATTAAGCTATTTTTTTTATATTAGTGCGTTATTATAATAAATTAAAATAAATTTTAAAATGAGTAACCTCAAAAAAAACTCACCTTCATCACAAAATAAAGTAATAGATAAATCTAATATTATAAAAAATAATATAAATCCTAAAGAAGAAAACAAACAAAATGATATTTATTATTATGTTGGGTTAGTATGTATATTACTATTAATTATTTGGATTAGAAAAAATTATTTAAACATTTCTTTCGAAAGAGATGAGGGAGCTTATGCATATTTGGGAAATAGCATTCTGAACGGTGCTATTACTTTTAAGGATGTTCTTTCTCAGCGTTTGGATGGGGTGTTTTACGCATATGCTTTTTTAATAAGTGTCTTCGGTTATACCGTTCAAGATTTACATATTGCATTTTTGGTTTTAAATATTGGGAGCGCAACGATGCTATTTTTCTTAACTAGAAAACTTAGTAATAACATTGGCGGTATTGCAGCGGCTGCATTTTTTTCAATTTTATCAATGATTTCGATTATTTCTGGGTTTACGATTCAATCAGAGCATATTATTGCAGTTTTAAGTATTGCAGCATTTCTTTCGCTCTTACATTTTTTTGAAACTAAAAAAATGTACTTTTTAATTTTCTCTGGCATTTTGTTTTCTTTTGCATTTCAAGTAAAACAAACTTCATTTTTTTATGGGCTTTTAGGAGGTGGTATTCTTTTATATAAAGATTTATTTGTAGAAAAATCTGGAATTAAAAAAACAATATTAAACAGTTTTATTTTTAGTTTTTCAGTTTTATTCCCCGTTGTTATAGATTTATTTATTGTATATAAACATGGGGCTTGGGCTGATTTTAATCTCTGGTTTTTTGATATTAGAAAACAATACACATCTACAATTACTTTCGATCAAGGATTAGAATATTTAAAAATGGTATTTGGAGCAATTTACCGTGATTATAGGTTTTTTTGGATTATTTCATTTTCATCTGTTTTGTTGGTGTTTTTCACAACAATTCCATTATGGAAAAAATTGTTAGTTGGAGGCCTTATGATTGCTGGATTTTTAACTGTAGTTCCAGGATATCATTATTACGGACATTATTTTTTACAATGGATACCAGCTGTTTGTATTTGTGCAGCAATGTTTGTTTTTTCAGTTTACGAAATTTTAATGATAAAATTTAAAGTTAAGACTGTAGCTACAAGTATAGCGCTATCATTAATTGTTTTACCGGTTTATTCAAATATTAATAAATTAAATAAATATTATTTTCACCCAAATCATACACAAGTATTAAAAGCAGTATATGGCAATAATCCATTTCCTGAATCTAGAGTGATTGCTGACAAATTAAACTCCATTATGAAAGAAGGAGATCAGATGGCAATGTTTGGCACGGAAGTTCAAATGTATGTATACACAAATAAAAAATCTCCATCTCGATTCGTGGGTTCTGGTGCTCTACTAGAATTTGATATTCCGCAGGCAAAAGAATGGCAAAAGGAATTCATTTCAGATATTGAAAAAGCTTCGCCAAAGTATTTAGTTTTCTTTTCGCATCCAATTTCCTGGATGGCAAACCCCAATGTTGAAAATTTAATTTTCCCTTGGTTTGATAAATTTTCAGCAGAAAAATATAATTTAATAGGATTCGCCGATATGTATGATAATACAACCAATTATGTTTGGGCACCAGATATAGATTTAATTAATAACCCACCAAAATCTCAATACAAGATTTTTATATTTGAGAAAAAACCATAATGAAAAAAATTTCACTAGTAATTCCAGTTTATAATAATGAAGGTTCTTTAAAAGAACTTCATACTAGAATTATATCATCAATCAAAGCATATAACAGTAATTTTTTGTATGAATTTATTTTTATAAATGATGGATCAAAGGATAAATCTTTTGATATATTAATAGATTTAAAAAATAATGATCGAGATGTCACTGTTATTAATTTCTCAAGAAATTTTGGGCAACTGGCTGGTATTTTAGCTGGATGGAAGCACGCAAGTGGAGATGCCGTAATTACAATGTCGGCCGATTTACAAGATCCACCAGAACAAATAACTACGATGCTTAAGGAATGGGAAAATAACTATGAGATTGTTGTTAACTATAGAGAGGCAAGACAAGATGCATTTTTTGCAAGTATCACTTCTCGAATTGCATATAAATTATTTAGATATTCTATTCCTAACCTCCCTGCGGGTGGCTTTGATTATGCTTTGGTTGGTAGACAAGCAATGGATGCGATTAATTCTTTTACAGAAAAATATAGATTTCCACAAGGCGATATTTTATGGGTAGGATTTAATGTGAAATATTTGCCATATACTCGATTAGAGAGAGAACATGGCAAATCAGGATTTACATTTTTAAGAAGATTTGGTGATTTTATGGCTATTTTTTTTAGCATAAGTTATTTTCCAATTAGATTAATGTCATTAATAGGTTTTATAACAGCTCTAACTGGATTTATTTATGCTATTTCTATATTATATGCATTTTTAGCTCACCGTACGCCATTCGAAGGTTGGGCTCCTATTATGATGGCAATCCTTTTAGTAGGTGGATTATTAATGATTATGCTTGGAATTATAGGAGAATATATTTGGAGAATTTATGATGAAATAAAACATCGACCAGATTATATTATAAAAGAAGTTATTAAATCTGAATAATTGTATTATTACAACGAAGGCTACCAATTGACTTTTTATATCATTTTGTTGTAAATATTATAATTTTAGTATATTTGTTTAACGATTATCTGAAGTATTATTTTTTATTAATTCATAATAATAGAAGACCAATATTATTTGGTTTTATTATAAAAATTTCGTTTTGATTCAAATTATATGATAAATGTTACCAAATCATTTTTACCACCAATTGAAGAATACCAGGAATATTTAGCTAAAATTTGGGATAGTTCGCATTTAACGAATCAAGGGCCTTTAGTTAAAGAATTAGAAGGTCAACTTAAAAAACATTTAGGGGTTGAAAACTTACTTTTTGTTTCAAACGGTACAATAGCTTTACAATTAGCTATTAAGGCTTTGGATTTAAAAGGCGAAATTATAACAACACCTTTTTCTTATGTAGCAACTACAACGTCGATTTTGTGGGAAAATTGCACTCCAGTTTTTGCAGATATAGATCCTCAATCGTTTTGTATCAATCCTTCAGATATTGAAAACCATATAACTCCAAATACTAGCGCTATTTTAGCTACGCATGTTTATGGATACTCTTGTGATGTTATTAAAATAGAAGAAATTGCAAAAAAACATAACTTAAAAGTTATTTATGATGGCGCTCATGCATTTGGTGTAAACGTGTATGAAAAATCTATTTTTAATTATGGTGATATTTCAACCATAAGTTTCCATGCAACTAAATTATACCATACCGTGGAGGGTGGGGCAATTATTGTAAAAAATGCAGAACTTGCTCAAAAATTATATCTGTATAGATCTTTTGGACACATTGCAGATAATTATTACACACTTGGTATAAATGGAAAAAATTCTGAATTTCATGCTGCTATGGGATTATGTAATTTACCTAAAGTAGAAAACATTATGGAAAACAGAAAACAAACCGTTTTATTATATAAAAAACTGTTAGATAGCTCTAAATTATTTTTTCCACAAAAGCATCCAAATCAAGAATTGAATTACGCATATTTTCCAGTTGTTTTTGAAAATGAAAATGTTTTATTAAAAGTTAAGGGCGCTCTCGCAAATCAAGATATTAACACAAGAAGATATTTTTACCCATCACTAAATAATTTACCTTATTTGACAAAAAAAAGTAATTGCCCTGTATCAGATGATCTGAGCTTAAGGGTGCTATGTTTACCTTTATTTTATGATATAAATCATGTTGATGTAGAAAGAATTTGCAAAATTATTAATATTACTATCTAAATATAAAACATGTAAAACAATTACAAAATGGACAAAATTGTATATATCAGTGGAAAAGTTGAAAATGGTAAAATTGCTACAGAAATAACTGATCAAAAAATTGCAGATTTAATAGCGTCAAAAAAAATCGTGATTATTAAAAACTTATTTACAGCTCAGCAAATGCTTGAGTTAAGGACATCTGTATTTGAATGGGGAAAAACTACGCCCCTTGCCACCACAGATGATTTTAGATCAAATTACCACAGTAGAAAAGCAAAGGTTTCAAACATACAACAATCTCCTCATGTTTTTCATGATTATAATTTCAATAATTTTTCAAAATTACCTGATTCATTAAACAAAAAAATGTTTTCAGTATTTGACAGTCTGCGCATTTTTTATAACTCTTTAACTCATAATACTGCCGAGCTTGGGGTAATTAAAAACAAGCATTATTTCCATCCTCAGTTGATTCAATATCCTGAAGGAGGTGGGTTTTTCGGAAGACATAACCACAATTTATTACCTCAAAAAATTGGATTTATTTTGGCATTATCAAAATTTGGTACTGATTATAAAGCAGGCGGTACCTGCTTTGAAATTGACAATGAGTTAGTTAGTCTAGAAGGTCTTCACGACATTGGCGATTTATGTTTATGGCATTATGATTTGGATCACTGGGTTTCACAATCTCCATTGAACAATTGGTTCAACTGGGATTCTGATAAAGGCAGATGGGTTGCAACATTAGCATATTTTAATCCTTTCTAATTTTCGAAATGATACTGGCAATCATGCAACCATATTTATTTCCTTATATTGGTTATTATCAATTAATTAATGCTGTTGATAAATTTGTTGTATACGATGATGTTGCTTTTATAAAGCAAGGATGGATTAATAGGAATAATATGCTATTAAATAAAAAAAAGCATTTGTTTTTTGCTCCAGTTAAAAGCATTAGTTCATTTAAAAAAATATCTGAAACAGAAATTGATTATAAATTTGATTGGACAAAAAAGACATTATTAACATTTGAACAATCATATAAAAAAGCACCTTTTCATAAGGAAGTTATGCCAATATTAGAATCTGTTTTTTTGTCAAAAAAGGAAACAATTTCGGAATTAGCATTCGAAAGTTTATTTCAGGTAAGTAATTATTTAGAATTAAAAACTGGGTTTCAAAAAACATCTAGTATTTATAATAATCAAGAGTTGAAAGGTGAAGATCGAGTGATTGATATTTGCTTGAAAGAAAAAACTAAGCAATACATTAATCCAATAGGTGGACAAGAATTATATCAAAAAGAAAATTTTAGTAAAAAAGGGATTACATTAAATTTCATTAAAACACACCCTATTACTTATAAACAGTATAATGATGATTTTGTACCTTGGCTTTCAATAGTTGATGTATTGATGTTTAATCCAAAAGAAGAAGTGATAAAAATGTTAAATCAATTCGAATTAATTTGAGTTCAATAGGCGGATATTTTGAATTAGAATTAGGAAGAACAGAAGAGTTTCATCCTAAAGCTATTAAGCTAAATGCTGGTCGAAATGCTTTAGAATATATTCTTTTAGCAAAGCTGTACAAAAAAATATATATGCCTTATTTTACTTGTGATGTCTTACTAGAGCCTATTCGTAAGTTACATATAAACGTCGAATTTTATTTTATAGACGAACAATTTGAACCATTATTTGATTTTAATATGGTTAAGAAAAACGAATGTTTTTTATACACTAATTATTTTGGATTACATACTCGAAATGTTACAAAGCTGACATCAAAATGTCCAAATTTAATTATTGACAATGCTCAATCTTTTTATTCTAAGGCTATTGAGGGAATAGATACCTTTTACTCTCCTCGTAAATTTTTTGGTATTCCAGATGGGGCTTATTTATATACCAATCAAAAATTAAATAAAACGTTAGAAGTTGATACATCATTCGAACGATTTGAGCATCTTTTAAGAAGAATAGATGAAAGTGCTGAAGGCGGTTATTCGTTTTTTTCTAAAAACGACAAGCTTTTAAATAACAATCCTATAAAGCAAATGTCACAGTTAACCAATCGTTTATTGTGTAGCATTGATTATTATGACATATCACAAAAAAGAAAAGAAAACTTCAATTATTTGCATCAAGCTTTATCTCATCATAATAAAATAAAATGGCAAATAGAAAAAGAAGAAACACCAATGGTTTACCCATTTTATAGTGAGAAAGAAAATTTACGAACTACATTAATTAACAATAAAATATACATAGCTCAGTACTGGACCAGTGTGATAGAGTTAGTAAAAAAAAATACCATTGAATATAATTATTCCGTAAATTTATTTCATTTACCAATTGACCAAAGAGTTACCAAATTAGAATTAGATAAAATCATTAAAATTATAGAATCATGAATATAAAAGGTAAATATGTTACATTAAGAGCTATAGAAAACGAAGACATTCCCTTATTACATAGATGGGCAAATGATCCTGATATATGGTATATGCTTGGAGGCTGGCATTTTCCTAGTAATTTAGGATATATGCAAAAATGGGTTGAAAATTTGAAAAATGATCCCCTTAATCAACGCTTTGCTATTGATGCGCCTGAAGTTGGTTTAATTGGAACTGTTAGTTTAGTAGATATTGATTGGAAAAATAACAATGCATTTACTGGCTTACAATTAGGTGATATTGATATTAGAGGAAAAGGGTATGGAGTAGATACTTTTATGGCTATTCAACGTTATGCTTTTGAAGAATTACATCTTGAACGATTGGATGGTTCTGTTATTGAATATAACGAAGCTGGTTATGGATTTATAACAAAACACTGTGGCTGGAAAGAAGAAGGCCGTCAAAGAAATTGGTACTTTAGAAAAAATAGATATTGGGATAGAATTGTAGTTGGAATAACACGTGCTGATTATTTTGAGTTGATGGAAAAAAAAGATTATTGGAAATAAATTGGAATCTCAAAAACGGATATTAATAACTGGTGGAGCTGGCTATATAGGTTCGCAATTAGTAAAAAAAGCCTTACAAAATGGTTTATTTGTTCATGTTTTAGATTACATAAATCCTAATGAGTTATCGTTTGATTTTTTAAACCATCCAAAGCTTATATATTTTACTGGCAGTTTAACTGATGACCAGATTTTAAAAAAATGCACTGAAAATGTTGATTATATTGTCCATTTAGCTGGCGTTTCGGATGGAAAAGCTGGTAAATTGGATCCGGAAAAAACAAGAAAAATAAATATTGATACATTAGATAATCTATTATCAATTTCGAAAAATGCAGGAGTTAAGCGATTTATTTTTGCATCAACTATGGGTGTTTATGGTAATCAGTATAAAATTCCTTTAACTGAAAATATGATACTCCATCCAATTGACCCTTATTCAGAATCAAAAGCTGTTGGAGAAGATATAGTAAGAAATGCGAATACATCTTCATTTTCTACAGTTTGCTTGAGAATGGCTATGATATATGGAATTTCACCAAACATGAGGTTTGATTTTATTTTGAACAGACTAACAATAGATGCTTTACAAAAAAAACAACTTACTGTAATGGGAGGAACTCAAAAAAGGCCTCAAATTCATATTGATGATCTTTGCGAGTTATTTCTTCATTTTTTTAAAATTGAAGAATCATTATTTGCCAATCAATGTTATAATGTCGTTGGAGAAAATCCCAGTGTAAATAATATGATTGATGAAATTCAAAAACAGATAAATAATATTGTGATACAAAAATTACAATTAAGAGAAAATGAAGATTCTTTTGAAATGGATGGTAGCAAATTGTTTACTCAAACAAATTATCATTATCAACGTAATATTAAAATAGGTATAAGGGAAATTATTGAAACATATTTACCTAAAAATATGAAAATATGAATTGGATAAAAAAAGGATTAATATATGTGCCAAATAAAGATTTTGATTGGCAGCAAGATAGAGCAATAGCACCAGTTTGTGATTTAATTTCTGATAACGTGCTTAGAATTTATTTTTCATCAAGAGATATGAAGGGACGAAGCACCCCTATTTATTTAGATACCAATCCAGAATTTCCTGAAAAAATTATTTCAATATGTGGAAATCCAATTCTAAATTTCGGACCACAAGGTAGTTTTGATGATAATGGAATTTTATCTTCATCTATTGTTAATAATGGCAATGATAAATATCTGTATTATGTTGGATGGAATCCAAGAGTAAATGTATCATATCACCTTTCGATAGGATTAGCTATTAGTAAAAATGGTGGGGATTTTGAAAAATACAGTGATGGTCCAATTTTAGATCGTAGCCCTAAAGAACCATTTTTTAATACAGCGCCATTTGTTCTTAAAGAAAGTGAAGACGATTGGAAAATGTGGTACGTGTCCTGTACGGGATGGAAAATGATAAATAATTATCCAGAACCCTTATATAATGTAAAATTTGCTCAATCAAATGATGGAATTAACTGGAAACGCGAAGCCATTGTGGCAATTGAAACCGATGTATTTGCAGAGGCAGTAGGAAAACCATTTGTATTTAAAGAAGATGGCATTTATAAAATGATATATTCCTATCGCAATTCAGTTGAGTACAGAACAAATCCAGAGAAGAGCTATAGGTTGGGTTATGCCGAATCAGAAAATGGAATTAATTGGGTAAGAAAGGATAATCTTATAGGAATTAAATTTTCAAGTGACGGATGGGATTCAATTATGATGGAATATGCATCTAGTTATATTTTCAAAGGAAAACGTTATTTAATATATAATGGTAATGGATTTGGAGAATCAGGATTTGGTTATGCTATTTTAGAATAATTCAATAAAACATAACAAAAGCAGTGCATATTGCTTTACTAAGTAAATTAAAATAATCTGTTTGATTTTTTCTTTCTGAATTCATAAAATTAATCAGCTATCACAAATAATATTACAAAAAACGTTTAATTAGGGTTCGTTCAAATTAACAAAGTGTTTATAAATAAAGGGATTTGAATAATAAATTTCCAAATAGATGCAAGACCTTTGTAAATAACCTTTAAAAAAGCTTGCAGATGATTTGCGTAAAAGATGAAAATCAAATAGCATTATTTGAAACGCCATTTGAAAATGCACTTTATAAAAATAATCGTTGGATTAAGTTTTCAAAAATAATTCCATGGGATAAAGTATCGAGCTATTACAACCAGCGAATGTGCAACAAAAACGGCGCAGTTACAACCGATGCACGTATTGTTTTAGGCGCATTGATTATAAAACATCACGAAAATCTGAGTGATGTAGGCACTATAGAAGAGATTGAGGAAAATATTTACATGCAATATTTTTTAGGCTTGCCGAGTTTTAAAACAGAATCAGTTTTTGCACCAAGTTTGTTTGTTGAAATTCGT
>JACMPO010000185.1 GCA_014377455.1 Flavobacterium sp. | reverse complement strand
CCAATGGTAGGTGGCGCAGAAATGTACCCAACAAAAGACATTGTTGATAATGCCGTAAATTCTAAAGACCACACAACTTTAGTTGCTGCTGTAAAAGCTGCAGGTTTAGTAGAAACTTTAAAAAGTGCTGGTCCGTTTACAGTATTTGCACCAACAAATGCAGCTTTTGATAAATTACCAGCAGGAACTGTTGCAACTTTGGTTAAACCAGAAAACAAAGCAACTTTGACTAAAATTTTAACTTACCATGTATTAGCCGGTAAATTTAGCGCTAAATCTATTGTCGCAGCTATCAAAAAAGGAAATGGTAAAGCAACTTTCACTACTGTACAAGGCGATAAATTATACGCTTCTTTAGCTGGTAAAAAAGTAAAACTTACTGATGCAAAAGGTGGTGCTTCTTATGTAACCATTGCAGATGTTAACCAAAAAAATGGTGTAATCCATGTAATTGATACGGTTTTAATGCCAAAATAATTTAAGTTTGTTAATTATTTTAAAGACCGATTTCTGAAAAGGAATCGGTTTTTTTTGTACTTATTATATTTCTGATTTGGGCAACGGCCAGGCTGTTCATTATTCCGCTATCGCTGCGGTGCTGCGCACAAATTTTTATCAAAATTTTAATTACCATCCCTGTTGCGCTTTTAGAACGGATAATAATTTTCTTTCAAAGTTTTAAACTAACTAAGTATAAGTTGTGCGTCACCTCGACGAAAGGAGAGGTCTCACAAGTAGAATTCTATTTGTAAATCCTTAATCACGAATTACGCAAGGCTAAGAACATAAGTTTTGATTTGCTAGTGCGATGTCTCCTCACGTCGACATGACGAAACTGAAGCGTCACCTCGACGAAAGGAGAGGTCTCACAAATAGGTTTCCACTTAGTTTTCTTAGACGAGACTGGAGACTCTTTTCCGTTTTTAAATCCTTAGCCACGCGTTACTCAAGGCTAAGGACATAAGTTTTGATTTGCGAGTGCGATGTCTTCTCACGTCGACATGACGAAACTGAAGCGTCACCTCGACGAAAGGAGAGGTCTCATAAATAGGTTTCCATTTAGTTTTTTTTAACGAGTAAGGAGACTCTTTTCTATTTGTAAATCCTTAATCACGCTTTGTTTACGACTAATTGTAGTAGTTATGATATTAGGACGGCCAATGTTTTTGTAAAAGATAATCTAATGTTATCCATTCAAATCTTTTATTATTGTCAATTGGGAAAAGATCACTTCTTGAAGAATTTAAACTCTTGCTTGAATTATTTCTAAATTCTTCAATACCTGTGAATATTCCATATTTATTATTTTCTAAAATCTCAAACTCATCCCAAAACAAGATAATTGTTGCAATCCTCGATGTAAAATCTAATTGTTTTAAAATTTGGCTTTTTAAAATTTCAAAATTTAAATGATTAATCCAATCTTCCTGAACTTTTATATAAATGACATTTTGTTCATTTTTACGCATTTGTGAAAATGCTTTTGCTATTGATTTTGAAACTGTAGAAGCTGAAAAGTTAGTTTCTTGCACTTTGCATTTTATTTCGGCATAATACATTTCTTTTTTGAAATAAATTTTTAAGTCACAGTCTTGCCCATTAATTCCAACAGGAACATTGTATTCGAAATCTAAGTTTCTGCAATGAAATAAGAATTTACCAACTTCTAACTCGGCAAACAAAGGTTCTAAAGATTCCTTATCTAATTTATTTAATACAGTTTCAATACCTTTAATATCTTTTAGATTGTAAAGCATTTCCGCTAAATGAACTATTCTTTGACGATGCTTTTTATTATCAATATCATCAGTAAATGGATTTAGTTTTTTGAGATAATTATCAACTTTCGCATTCAGTCCTAAAAAATTTGAATAAAATTCTTCTGAGGTACACCAAATAATTATTTCAATTGCTAGAAGATGCTTCATTGATTCATAAAACACAAAATCTTCTACCTCTTCTTCAAATGGGATTTCACTTAATTTGGTTAAGAATAATTTGATTTTTTCATCTGTCATATTTCAATATTTAAAAGACAACAATTCAATATAAGAACAATTTTTGAATACATCTAGTAGTCTCCTTTTTAGGAACTTTGCGCTAATTACCGCAAGGTACTCTCTGAGAGAGATCGTTAAGGAAAAGGTTTTTAAAACACAACAAAACCAAATCCTCTACCAATTTACTATACATTCTAAAATCCCCAACCAAAATCATTAGATTTACAGCTCAAAAAAACGGTTTAGGAATTGAATTTTTACCTATTATATTTTCTTGTTGCTATTTCTATTTTTGGTTTTATTGCCACCTTTTCTTTGGTGAGCGTATATGCCGAGCGGAAGATTTCGGCTTTTATTCAAGACCGTTTAGGGCCAATGGAAGTTGGGAAATATGGTTTGTTACAAACCTTTGCCGATATTTTAAAACTCATTCAAAAAGAATATATCGTTCCGGCTTTAGCAGATAAAGTGCTATTTACGATAGCTCCAGTCATTATTTTTGTCGCAGTTTATTTGGGTTTTGTGGCTTTGCCTTGGGCGCCAGGATTGGTTCCTGCAAATATGAATTTAGGCGTTTTTTATGTTTTCGCCATAATATCTGTGGAGGCTTTGGGGATTTTAATGGCCGGTTGGGGTTCTAATAATAAATATAGTTTGTTAGGAGCGGTAAGATCGGTGGCTCAAATGGTTTCTTATGAAATCCCAATTGGCTTTGTCATTATTTCGGCAGTGATGATTTCCCAAACTTTAGAT
>JACMPO010000184.1 GCA_014377455.1 Flavobacterium sp. | reverse complement strand
TAATGGTTTCATATAAGGAGTAATAACAGCCACTTTTTTGGCGCCAAGCACTTTCAATCCATTAATTAATGCGCCAGCCGAAGTAACAATTGGAGTAGGAAAGCTATTCGCCACCGTTTCCTGATGTAAATTGACTTCCGATACACAATGATACCCTTTTCCCATGCTCATAATTGCAACTAAACACGCATAGCCCATCACATCAACCTGTGCATCAGAAAGTTCCTGAGCACATTTCAAACTCATGGCATCCATGGCTTCGAGTTCTTCTTTGGTTACTTTTTTCATTCGCATTCGACTTGAATGAAAGGTAAAACGTTCAGGTAAAATAGTTTCACGAGAACGAAAAATAGCTGGTATTTCGGTTTCCATAGTTACGTTGGATGATGGAACTATTTGTCCTATTTTGTATTTCATTTTTATATTATTAATGCGTTATATAAAGAAATTTCGTCTCTTTTTAAATTAGTTTTTAGAACTTTTTGGAATACTAAAATTTTTATCAAAATATATCTTATTGGTTTTAGAATTTATAATTATAAATCTTATAAAATTAGTAGTAATATAATCATCATAATAACCTAAAAACAACAGATTTTTTACTTTTTTTACTCCCAAAGGTTTAAAAATAACATATAATTTTATTATATCTCTTTCATTTTCAAGTAATGAAGCATCGTTTTCATTACAAGGAAAGAAAATTTTTCTATCAAAATATAATTCACCCATACCTTGTGAATCTGATATGGAAATTTTAATAGGTATAGATTTTAATTCATATTTATCTGAAAAATAATTTACTTCTGACTTTATTTTAAAACCTAAATTTACTAAAAACCCTTTTTTATTTACATCATAATCATAAATTTTAAAACCCTCTTCTTTTGAAATTTCGATATATCTGCAATTGTTCAAACATGATTTTTTTATTTCTATTAACTCATTCAATTTTTCACTATATTCATTTGATTTCTTAAATATCGATTTTTTTAATTCAGTATCATATTTTTCATGTAATTCATAATATGAAAAGACATCTAATCTTAATGAATTTGATATTTCGTCGAAATTTACTTCTTTTAAAGTATTGGTAATTAAGAAATCATTAACACTAGTTTTTGCTATTAAAAAAGAATCTGTTTTTATCAGTTGAGCTAACAAATTAAAAGGCAGTATTAGTAATAAAATAAGTTTCATATGGATATAAAGTTAGTTTTGATTATTAGAAATTGTGTATTATTCGTTTAATTATTGTTTTTAATTTTTCCAAAAGACCAAATTATAAAGTCTAGTTTTTTTATATCACTCAAATTATGATTTTTAAATTTAATATCAAATTCTGACATGGTTTTCGGAAGTAATTTTTTTTCAATTATTTCATTATAAGTTTCTTTTATAGTATTCAATCTTTTTGAATAAAATTCAAACTTCATATTAAAATCATTTTCATTAAATCTTTTCCAATTAAAAACATTTTCGACTTTACTGTCATATATAGGGATATTGTTGTCAATCATATTTAACATTTTAGTTGTAAAAGAAAATTGAAATGAATTTATAATTTTTGGATTGACACATGGAAACTGATATAATTCTAACAAAATAGTTTTAACATTTATATTTTCTTGACTTCTAATTTCTTCAAAAATCTCAAAATATTTAACTTTAAATTCTTGCTTTAGCCCTGCATTATCTAATCTATAAAAACTTCTATAGACAAATTGAAAAAGATAATTTTCTTTTACATTAGTTTTAATAAATTCATTTTTAAGAAAATTATAAGTCTCAATACTCTCAAATTCAATGTTTTTTATTATATTAGAATTGTTTTCAATCTCAATAAAATTTATTAAGTTCATTAGTATATCTCCTTAACCGTATTCACAATCGTCCCAATTCCCTCTATAGTTGCTTCTACAACATCGTCATCATACAACCATTCTTGAGGATTTCTTCCAGCGCCAACGCCAGAGGGAGTTCCTGTCGCAATAATATCGCCTGCTTCTAAAGTGAATACGATGCTTAAATCTTCAATCAAATCATTAATGCTGAAAAGTAAAAATTTGGTATTTGAATTTTGCTTTTCAACACCATTTACTTTTAGTGATAAATTCAGGTTGTGTGGATTTTCAATTTCATCTTTGGTGATTAAAATTGGTCCCATTGGTGCAAAAGTATCTTGTCCTTTTGAAACTATCCATTGACCTTCACGACGACAATCTCTAGCGGAAATATCATTAATAACAGTATAACCAAAAACATAATCCATCGCGTCAACTTTGGAAACATACTTTCCTTTTTTGCCAATTACAACTGCCAGTTCCACTTCCCAATCCAGTTGTTCGGTTAGTTTAGTATTTTTGATAATAGCGGTGTTTGTGCCAGTAACTGTGGTTGGTGGTTTGGAGAAAATAATTGGTTTTTGTGGC
>JACMPO010000183.1 GCA_014377455.1 Flavobacterium sp. | reverse complement strand
GACAAAAATAGGTTGGGATTAGATAAAACTACGCTTGATATAATTACCGTTTGGGAAGTTGATTTTCTAAGCGAACCCGATTATAAAAATCTACCAACATCGGTCGATGTTGCATATTATTTAATTCATTCCATGTCATCATCTACTTCTAATTTTGATACTATGGAAGCAATCGCAGCAACACATTTTAATCTATACATGGATAAAATTGGGGTCAAACAAGTGGTTTATTTAAGTGGTATTGTAAATGAAAAACAGCTATCAAAACATTTGCAGTCACGAAAAGATGTGGAAGATATCTTGTACACAGGAAATTTTAAAACCACAGTACTTCGAGCAGGAATTATTGTTGGATCTGGAAGTTCATCATTTGAAATTATTCGAGATCTTTGTGAAAAACTCCCAGTAATGATTACTCCAAAATGGGTTTTAACTAAATGCCAACCCATTGCAATTCGCGATGTTATCCAATATTTAATTGGCGTTTTGTTGCGGGAAGATTGTTATAATCAATCGTTTGATATTGGTGGACCTAATATAATTACCTATAAAGAAATGATGATGTTATATGCCAAAACCAGAAAAATTAAGCTTTGGATTTATGTATTCCCCATCATGACCACAAAATTATCCTCTTATTGGTTGTATTTTGTTACTTCTACATCATATAAATTGGCGGTAAATTTAGTTGATAGTATGAAAATGGAAGTGATTTGTAAAGACAACAGATTGCAAAAAATGTTAAACATTAAACCCATAACTTACGTTGAGGCGATCAAATTAGCATTTATAAAAATAGAACAAAACTTGGTAATCTCCAGTTGGAAAGACAGTTTAGTGAGTGGTCGATTTGTCCATAATTTGTCCGAATTTATTCAAGTTCCTACTTATGGTTGTTTGAAAGATGTTCAAACAAGGAAGGTTGAAAATGTGCAACAAGCGTTAGATAATATTTGGTGCATTGGTGGCGATAGAGGTTGGTATTATGGAAATTGGATGTGGAAACTCCGAGGATTTATGGATAAATTAGTCGGTGGCGTTGGAACAAGACGTGGACGAACACATCCTACCCATTTGGACAACGGCGATGCACTAGATTTCTGGAGAGTTTTATTAGCTAATAAAGAAGAAAAACGACTATTGTTGTTTGCCGAAATGAAACTTCCGGGCGAAGCTTGGTTAGAATTCCGAATAGATGAAAACAATATTTTATATCAAACGGCAACTTTTAGACCCAAAGGATTGTTTGGCAGATTGTATTGGTATTCCTTAGTACCTTTTCATTTTTTCATTTTTGGAGGTATGATAGATACAATACTAAAATCTGAAAATTTGAAGTAAAATTTTTTTAATTCTTAGGAAGAAAAATTTCTGCCATCATACAACGAGCACTTCCTCCACCACATGCTTCGATGGTGTCTAGGCTTGAATGAATAATTTGGGCATGATTTTGTAAAATTTCAATTTGCTTATTGGTTAAACTTTGGAACGCAGCACTAGACATAATTAAATATCTTTTATCATGTTCACCACGCACTTCTAGCATGTTTCCTGCAAAATTATTTACCTGATCTTCGGTAATTAAAATAATTTCTTTTTTATCTTTTTTTAGATGATCTAAAACCATTTTGCGTTCTTTTTTATCATCGATGCAATCAGCGCAAATTACAGCAAAAGTTTCACCTAGAGTCATCATAACATTGGTATGATAAATTTGTTTTCGTTCACCATTTACAGTTTGAAAAGCCTCAAAAAGTATGGGTTCCATATCAAAATCTTCACAAAATTCGATAAATAATTCTTCATCAGCTCGAGGTGAAAGCGCGCAATAAGCTTTTTCATTAGCTCTATCTAAAAGTAAACTTCCAGTTCCCTCGAGATAATAACCATCTAGTTCAGCATCTGTATAATCTACAATATTTTCAATCAAAAATCCTTTTTCTTCTAATAAATCCAAGATTTCTTCTCGACGTTCTAAACGACGATTTGGTGCAAACATAGGATATAAAGCTACATCAGCATTTTCGTGAAATGAAATCCAATTATTAGGAAAAATTGAATCAGGGGTATCTGGATTTAGTGTATCATCAACTACTATAACATTTATACCAACATTTTTAAGTTTTTCTACAAAAACATCAAATTCAAGTTGTGCTTTTGTATTTACCGTTTCTGGAGTTAATCCATCTAAAACTTTTTGATAATAATTATTAACAGCAGTTTGTTCATTCATTCTGAAGGCAACTGGACGAATCATCAAGATTGTATTTGTAGTTTGGTTCATTTATTTGTTTTCAATTAATGTATTAAATCCATTTTACTTCTTCGCAATTGTTATTACAAATATGAGTAACAACATAAGTCAATTTTTTATTTTCAAAGAAAATATACCAAGTTGTTCGTGATTTTGTTTTAAAAAATAAATATTTCGACCCTAAAAATCGAATTTGCGAGGGTGTTTCTTTTGAAGGAAAAGTGTTTATGCTTGAATAAATGAACTCATATATTGATGAAATATATTCTTCGGCACTTTCTAAAAAACCAAAATAATCCTTTTTATATAAAATTTCGATTAAATCATCAAGATAATTTGATGCTTGATTAGATATTAAAATCTCTATTTTTTCCAATACTCACGAATTTTTTCAATAGATTTTTTCTTTGCAACATCTAATGGAATTGCATTTTTTAATTCATCCTCAAAATTGAAAGTTGCTTTATGCTTTATACCCTCAATTTCCATTAATAACTTTTGGTCTTCTAAATGAGAAATCCAATCTATAAGTTCTTTTTTTGAAGTTAGAGTTGCCATAATCAAATTATTATTTATCAAATATATGAATTATTTTAATGTAATTAATCTCTAATTAATGGTAGCGTTGAGCATCGCAAAAGTCCTTCCTGTTTAGCAATTTCAGCATAAGGAACTTCCTCGACTATAAATCCGTTTGCTCTTAACCAAGTATTTAATCTTGTGAAATTCTTTTCAGAAACTACCACATCTGGAGCAATCGAAAATACATTGGAATTCATATCATACATCTCATCACGAGTAATATGAAAAAGATTTTCTTTGCCAAAAAGATTTACTAAAAACATATAATCAGCTTCTTCCCTAAAACCACTTTTGTATATTATCCCTTTATTAGTTCCAACAGGTTGAAAACAACAATCGAGATGTAAAGCATTATCCCGAGCTTCTATTTTAGATTTTACTAAATCAAATTCTTTTACAATTTTATGTGGAAAAAGATTTTTAATATACGCAACTCCAGCCATGTTCGTTCTTGCTGTAATATAATCTTTATAATCTGAACCTTTATAAGTACCTATAAAAATATATTCATTCCAAAGCATCACATCACCTCCTTCAATATGAACTTCTTCTGGTGGTCGAACAACTTGTTCTGGATTTATTTGATCTATAATATATTGGATTGCATCTAGTTCACGTTCCCGGTCTGGGAGAATATTAGCTTTTATAAAAGTCGAATCTATAACAAAACCAATGTCTCGAGTAAATATTTGATTATAATTTTCGATCATTTTAGGACGAAAAACAGTAATATCATATTTTTTAAAAACCGAATGTAAAGCTTCCATTTCTGTAACCATATCTTGTTCAATTGGATAGGTGCCTGCCAAAATATGTTCAAGCGATTTAGGGTCATAAGCCTCCTCAATTGAAGGTGTTGAACCGTTATTTGAAGCAGATCCTAAAACAACGGCTCGTAGTCGTGAAGATTCATTTTTTACATTTAATTGTAACATATATTTTGATTTTGGCTCTTTGCAAATATAAAAAAGCTTCCCTATTAAGAGAAGCTTT
>JACMPO010000182.1 GCA_014377455.1 Flavobacterium sp. | reverse complement strand
GTAACTTATCCAACTGAAGGAAAAGTTTATATAAATGGTAACGAAGTTAGTAGTTTACCCGAATCCAAATTAGGTAAAATACGGCTAGAAAATATCGGCTTCGTTTTTCAAGGATATAACTTGATAGCACCATTAAACGCGTTACAAAACGTTATGTTACCATTAGAATTAATGAATATTCCAGCTAAAGAAGCCAAAGAAAAAGCCATCCAAGCACTACAGAAAGTGAATATGGAAGATCGAATGAAAAATTTGCCAAAAGCACTTTCTGGAGGACAACAACAACGCGTTGCCATTGCCAGAGCATTAGTAACAAATCCATCCTTAATTTTATGTGATGAGCCAACAGCAGCTCTCGATCCATCTAGTGTAGATATTGTTATGCAAGAATTAAAATCGCTGGTATCTACCGATAAATGTGTGGTAATTGTAACCCATGACATGAGATTGCGACAATATGCCGACCGAATTATTTATGTAGACAATGGAAACGTTTTAACCGAAGAACCAAAATCAGAATATTCACATTAATATTAAATCTATCATGTTCAAAAAAATACTATTTACATTATTTATTGCTTTGCTAGCTACCAATTGTGGCGGAAAAGAAGAGGAAAAAGAAAAAACTACAACCGAAAAAGTTGTAGTTGCACCAGTATCTGATATAATCATTGGAATAGGAAAAATAATTCCAGAACAACAAATTATTCAAGTTGCCACACAAACTAGTGGCGTTTTACAAACAATTTACAAACAAGAAAATGAAACCTTTCAAAAAGGAGAAGTTTTAGCAGTTTTATCCAATGATGTTGAATCAGATGAAGTAAAAGAATCCATTTCCAGAAGTAATATTCAAAACCAAGAAGTAAAAGTGGCGCAAGCAACTATAGCAGAATATGAATTCAAGGTAATAAATGCCCAAAATTTATACAACCGACTAAAGTCACTTTACGATAAAGGTGCAGAAACAAAGCAGAATTTAGAAAATGCTGAAGCTGATTATAAAACTTTACAAGCCAATATAAATCGTTTAAAATCACAAATAGCCGTTGCACAGTCACGAGTAACCTCTAGCAATTTAAACACTAATTTCTACAAAGCAAAATTGGATAAAACCAAAATTATTGCGCCATGCAACGGCAAAGTATTAGAATGGGAAATTCAACCCGGAGAGGGAATTGCATCACAACAACCTATTGTACAAATTGCCCCAAGCGGAAATACTATTGTGGAATGCGAAATAGATGAATCGTTAGCTTTAAAAGCAAAAATTGGCCAATTAGTTGATGTTAATTACTTAGGTTCTGTAAAGGTAATTGCAAAAGGAAAAATATACTTTTTATCAGAATATTTAAGAAAAAAATCGATGTTTAGTGAACAATCAGGAGAAGCAGAAGATCGTAGAGTCCGTATAGTAAAAGTAATGTTAGAAAACCCACAAGGACTACTTTTTAATGCTAAGGTGGAAGTGAAAATAAGTACTAAATAATCGCAAAATGGCAATATTTAAAACAGCATTGCGATTTATAAAGTACGATAAAGCCAAGAGTATTGGTGTAACTTCTGGTATTTTAATCAGTACTTTTTTAATTGGGCAACAACTTGGTATTCTTGATTATTTAATGCGATTAATGGCCGCGCCAATAGACAACGCAAAGGCACAAATTTGGGTCGCCGATAGCCGAACCATAGATGCCAACCAATTAGCAACAATTGACATTAAAAAACTTCGAGAAGTGTGCAGTGTAAGCGGCGTGAAAGAAGCTTTTCCATTAGTTGTTTCTGTGGCAAGTGCTACTGTGGATAAAGGAAGAACATCTTCTATAACCTTAATTGGAATAGAATCACCACATTTTAATGGTGGTCCGCCAAGTGACAAAATTATCAATGGAAAACTGGAAAATTTACAAATGGATGGTGCCGTTTGTGCCGATTTTTTTGACGAAAAAGTGTTTGAAGTTCCAATAGAAATTGGTACACAAATGGAAATTAATGGCAAAAAAGCAATTGTCGCTGTACAAACAAAGGGTGTTCGAGGGTTTGGTTTCGGGTTTATGTATACCACTTTAGAACGTGCGAGATATTTTTCTAATTTATCTACTAATAAAGTAAATGCCATTTTGGTAAATGTAAACGATGGTGCTGATATTGACGCGATTGTTAATAACATTAATGCTACTGTTTATAGCGTAAAAGCATACAAAACAAAAGATTTGCGCAGCAGCACCATTTCCACGGTTATTGGTACAACTGGGATTGCATCAAGCACGGGAACGCTAATAATTTTTGCATTGATTGCTGGTTTTTTTATCATTGGTTTAACTATGTATAGCAGCGCTTTAGATAGAATAAAAGATTATGGAACACTAAAAGCTATTGGCGCAAGTAATAATTACATACGAAAATTGATACTTATCCAGGCAGTACTTTTTGCTGTTATTGGCTATATCTTAGCTTATATCTTATTGCTAGGATTTAAAGCTGGTGTTGCAGGAACAGGGCTTTTGGTACATTACAGACCCGATGTTTTGGTGGGTATTTTTGTAGTAATTGTATCTATATCGGTTATTGCAGCAACATTTGCTTTACGCAGAATAAAAGGTGTAGAACCAGCTTCAGTTTTTAGAGGATAAAATTTAAAAGTAAATTAAAATGAAATATAAATACATACTATTGCTTGCAACCGCTACTCTTTTCGTAACCAATACTACAGCGCAAACAAGAACAATTGGTCTAAAAGAATGTATAACATTAGCATTAGCCAATAAATCTAATATTTTAGCTTTGAATGCAGAAGCGACTATTGATAGTTTGAATATCAAACAAATACGAGCCAAGAATTTACCACAGATAGCACTCGCATACGACTACTTGTACAACCCCATTATTCGAACGAACATTGTTCCAGTTGGTCAATTTTCGCCAATTCCGACAGATGAAACTCGAGCTATAAAGTTTGGAACAAAATATAATCAAATGGCAGGTTTGCAAGTAATGCAACCTATTTTTGATGCCAGTATTCGAAGTAAAATAAAGGATTCTCAATTGCAATATCGTATTAAAAAAGATCAAGTTACTACAGCAAATGAGGAATTAACGTTTGAGGTAGCCAAAACATTTGTAAGTATTTTAACCAAGCAGGAACAATTAAAAATTTCAAAATTAGACACACTTAGAACAGCAAGTATTTTAAAAATTATTCGAAATAAATTCTCAGACGGTACTATTTTGAAAATGGATTTTAATAAGGCTAAAATTAATCACAACAACTCGATTTTTGCATTTAAAGAATTAATTTCAGACTTGATTATAGAGAAAATTTACTTAGCCTTTCTAACCAATTTACAAGCCAATACAATTGATATTGTAGATGTTGATAACATATTTACTGAACAAAATTTAAATCTCTTAACGCAGTCCAGTGAAACAAAAACGGTATCTAAAATTAACGAATTAGATAGCAGAATCCTTTTGGCACAACAGCAAATAAAAGGAGAAAAAGCCAAATATTTGCCTAAATTGAGTTTGAATGGTTATTTGGGAGCAGACCAGTTTTCAAATGATTTACAACCATTTCAATCTAACACTTGGTTTGGCAATTCCTTTGTCGGGCTTGCTTTACGATTACCTATTACAATTGGCGAAAATAAATCGAATAAAATAAGTCAATTTCAAAGTCAAATTAAATCCTTAAATTTTCAAAAAGAGGAAGAATTAAAAGTAACCGAAAAAAATAAGCAAACAACTTTACAAGAAATTGTTAGTTTGAAAGAAGAAGCAAAATCATATTCTTTGAATATAGATTTATTAAAAGAAAATGTGTTGCTTTATAACGAGCGTTTGTTGGCCGGTCAAGAGACTTATGAAAATGTAAACCTGGAAGAAATTGAATATCAAAAAGAAAAACAAAAACTAAATAATGTGAACAAGAAAATTTGGGAACAATGGTTACTATTTTTAAAGAACGCTGGAATGCTGGATAAATTTAAATAGTAATAGTAAAATATATAAGTTACAAAAATCAAAAAATTTGAGCTGTAGAATAAATTTTTAGACGTTATTCATAATTATAACAAACTATTTAAGCAGAAAAAGTAAATATATACCTATCTGATATTAATATGAAAGTAACATTAATCGGATCTGATTATTATGTTAAACTGTGTTCTGATTAATCAAAATCCATTAGTATTGCAATAATTAAAAACTTACAAAATGAAAACATTAATAGTAGTAGCACATCCGAATCCTGCTAGTTTTAACAAAAACGGAATTGTTGAAACAGTAATTTCAGCGTTAAAAGAAAAAAACCACGAAATCATTGTTCGTGATTTGTATGAATTGAATTTTAACCCAGTTTTATCTGGTGCAGATTTTGGAGCTTTCGCCTCAGGAAATGCCCCCGCAGATATACAAACCGAGCGCGATTTTATTTCGTGAGCAAACAATATTGTTCTCGTTTATCCTGTTTGGTGGATTGGTAGACCGGCTATTATGCAGGGATATTTTGATCGCGTTTTAGGTTTTAATTTTGCGTTTACTGTTGATGAAAATGGCGCTCGCGGTTTATTAAAAACAGAAAAAGCAATTGTAATTAATACTGCAGGCACACCAGAATTTGTTTACGATGCATGGACTGATAGTAAAGACTTGATAAGTAGACCAATAGCAGAAGGTGTGTTAGGATACTGTGGAATAATGAATGTTAAGCAGTTAACCTTTTTTGGAATTACTGGTTCAACAGATGAGCAAAGAGCAACTATATTAAGTGAAATTAAATCTGAAATTGCAAATCTTTAATAGCAAATAATTTGATTTTTAACAAAAACAGTCAGAAACTATTTTGATTGCTTTTCTATTTTAGAATAAATGGTAAAAACTGAAAATTTTGAACAAGTTGAAATTGTTGCTGCTGCTCAATTGCGGGACTGGCTTCAGAAAAATTATGCACAAACAGAAAGTATTTGGTTGATAACTTATAAAAAAGAAGTTACTGATAAATATGTTTCTAACAATGAAGTTTTAGATGAATTGCTTTGTTTTGGGTGGATCGATGGAATCAAAAGAAAAATTGATGAGCAAAAAGTCATGCAATTAATTTCGCCAAGAAGAGTGCAACATTGGTCACAAACTTATAAAGATAGGTTTGCAAGATTGGAAATAAAAGGTCGAATGACAGAGGTGGGCAGGAGATCAGTAAATTTGTCGAAAAGCCATGGACTTTGGGATTATATGAACGATGTAGATCAACTTATTAAATCAGAGGATTTTGTCGAACATTTAGAAAAATATCCGAATGCAACAAAGAATTTTGATGCTTTTGGAGCTTCTTGCAAACGATTTATGTTGCGTTATATCAAACTAGCCAAAACGCAAGCCACGAGAACAAAAAGATTAGCACAAATAGCTTTGTTGGCTTCACAAAATCAAAAATTGCCTGGGAGCTAATTTTTACTACATCTTTAAAAACTTTGACATAGAACAACGATTAGCAAAAATGTATTTCGCAATTTTGCTAAAACAAAAAAAATAATGATGGAAATCAAATTACACACAGTTGGTATTACTGTAAAAGATCTTGAGAAATCACTTTCTTTTGATCGCACCTTAGGACTTTCAATTCCTGAGGGACAAGACAACGAACACCATGTGAAGTTTACATCTGAAAACGGTTAAAGTATTGGTTTCAAACCAGAAACTACCATGTTACTTGCCGACTCAACTTGGAAAGCTCCCATTAGCAAAAACAGAGTTAGTTTACAATTTGCATGTGGTTCACCTGCAGAAGTTGATGAAACTTACAAAAAATTAATTGAAGCTGGACACCAATCATTCAAAACACCTTGATATGCATTTTGGGGACAAGGCTTTGCGCAAGTGTTAGACCCGTACGGTAACAACATTGGCTTATTTGCGGAACTGTAATCTGCAAAGACCACGACCAACGCGGTGGTATTTTTAGGAATATAAAAAAAATAACATAGCACACATGCTAAATTTTACTACTTGATTTTGTTGGTTTTTTGCAACGTTTTACTATTTCTACTATTAATAGGAGAGAAAACTCCATTTTAATGTTCTAACAAAAACTTAAAGTTCCATATTCTCATAATCCACCTATTGAATAATTTTTATTTCTCACCAACCATTGCCGCCAATTCATTAATGCTGGTTACGGCACTGAACACTAAAATAGGTTACTATAAATCAGCGGAAATTGCACAAACTGCCCACAAAAACGGAACAACTTTAAAAGAAGAAGCTGTTCGATCAGGCTATGTTTCTGCAGAAGATTTTGATGCTTGGGTAAAACCAGAAGAAATGGTGTAATTTTGTTTACTATTTTAAAAAATTAGCCCTAAACGTTAATTATTTAATGTTTAGGGCTTTTCTTAATCTACTGAAATAAAGACCAAATAAAAGTTTTAAAAGTGAAATAGAGTG
>JACMPO010000181.1 GCA_014377455.1 Flavobacterium sp. | reverse complement strand
CATTTCACATACAACTCCGGCTTTTGTTTTGGTTTTTTTGGTGATAAACTTCAAGTATTTCTTAAGATTATAGGTTAATGCTGCTATCAAAATATTTGACGTCACTTTCTCCAATATTATTTACAATTTATTCATGGCTAGCAAATATATGGACTTGGAGTGAGTTACTTGTTCTGTTAACTAATCCTAGAAAAAGAGCTTTACACGATTATGTTGCTGGAACTGTAATTGTAAAAAAGATTTATGTAGTACAAATTCAAAAACAGATGTATTATGAAATAAACAATTTATAATCTCGCTTATTTGCGCTAACAGTTGGTTTCTGATAGATTAATAAAACCATACTTTTTTACTGGTCAATGGAACTTAACACTCTTTTCATAAAATCGTTTAAAGATGTTTTTTTATCTTTTCCTGCTTTTATCATTTTGTTTACTTCGAGAGCACCGTACATATTGGAAATTAACTCGCCTAAAACTTCTAATTCTTCATCTTTTAAGCTTGGAACTTCACATAAATTTTCTAAAACTTCTATAGTTTCTAACAAATAGTCTGCGTCGTTATCTTCTATAAATTGTGTTAGGTGTTTTATAACTGGTAATTTCATTTTTATTATGACTTTATTTGTACTGAATTTATTTCAGTATTTCAGCATCTACTTCAAGCTGATGATATTAATTTTTATAGTACTTCATTCACCAATTCAGTCAAGGCTTCTAGTTTTGAAGTTTGAGTTTGGTTTAGTAAAACACCATTTTTAAAAGTAGCAAAAGTTGGCAAATTATCTACTTTAGCTAATTTTCTGGACTCTACAAATTGTTCAGCATCTGCTATTACAAAAGGAATATTTTGGTTTTGTGAAGCTAGCATTTTAAATTTTGGTTTCATTATTTTACAATTTCCACACCATGATGCGGCATATTGAACAACTACAACCTCATTAGTTGCAACGATTTCGGCTAAATTATCTTTTTCTAAATCTTGATACATTTTTTGTTATTTAAAGTTTAAAAATTTCAGGTTTCAAGTTGCAGGAACTCAAAACCTGAAAAAGTTAATTTGTTTATTAGTGAGATGCTAAATAAGAAGCGGTGCTGTTTCTATCGGCTGTTATTGCCTCTTTTCCTTCTTCCCAGTTTGCTGGACAAACTTCTCCTTTAATTTGCACGTGAGTGTAGGCATCTATTAATCTTAAATACTCGTTTACGTTTCTTCCTAATGGCATATCGTTTACGCTTTCATGGAATATTTTACCTTCTTCATCTATAAGGTAAGTTGCTCTAAAAGTTACATTTGATCCTTCTAGAATTTCGTCATTTAATGCTTCATTATAAACCCATTCGGCTTCAAGAATGTCCAGTGTAGAAGCTAAATTTCGGGTTGTATCTGCTAGTATAGGGTAAGTAACACCTTCAATACCACCATTATTTTTCGCAGTGTTTAACCATGCAAAATGTACTTCGTTAGTATCACAAGATGCTCCAATTACGGTAGTATTTCTTTTTTCAAATTCTTGTAATGCGTCTTGAAAAGCATGTAACTCTGTTGGACACACAAAAGTAAAATCTTTTGGATACCAAAATAAAATTACTTTTTTCTTGTTGTTTTTTGCTTCTTCAAGTATGTTGATTCTTAAATTATCTCCCATAAAAGAGATTGCGTCAACGGTAATGTCTGGGAATTGTTTTCCAACTAAAGCCATAATTTAATTTTAAAATTATTAATTTTTTTGCAAATTTACGTCTAGATTGTGAATATAAAATCCTTATTTATTTTAATTTACAATAAGTTAATAGATAAAAATTATTAGTGTTTTCTGAAATAAATAATTTATTGGCTATTTCTTAATTTGATTTCCCCAATTTTACTAAAATGATAATTACAGATTGTCGCCCTACAAGATTATATTGTGTTAAATCGAGTGTGGTATTTCCTTTTTTGTTTAATTCTTTGGTTCATTGTTCAATTTGACGATGAATTCTGTTATTTTCTTTTTCTACTAAAATTCGTTTTTTCTTTATTGGTATATCAACTAATTATCCTAAAGGCACGCATTACACAGAACCTCTTGGCTCAGTAAGTGCTACAACATGCGATATCAATATGGCAGTATACAACGGTACTACAGCTCCAGTTGCGTGGGAAAACTTGCACTAATATGCGGATTGAACACCAGCTTTGCTAAGAGTTTCCCGCTTCGCATTTTATGACAAAAAACTAATTATAATATTCTAAAAACCACAACCGTAACGAGTTATAGTTTTTTGGTTTAAAACCAATAAGTTATTAATTAAATATTTCGTACACAATTTTTAGGATGGGTTTAAATTATTATTTTAAAATAATTTAGTGCACCTTCCTATGGTAATATGCCCATAAAAAAATAATTTTACTTAAAGCAATAGACAAAAAAAATATCACTATTGTTTTTTTAAAAGTGTTCACACGGTAACCAAGCGAATATTTAGTAAATTTGTATCAAATTAAAAGGCTAGTTTCATGCGATTTATAAAAGCACTTTTTCTGTTAATATCTTCCTCCTTAGGTTTCGCACAGATTACCATTCCCGAAGTTTTAAATAAACTGAATAAAAAAACAGTGCCCTACATTACCGTGAGTGAGTTGAAAGAAAATCAGAATGTGATTTTGCTCGATGCCCGAGAATTTAAAGAATATCACGTAAGTCACCTCCAAAATGCGGTTCCTGTTGGTTTCAACACATTTGATATAAAAAAAACTGAAACTGCACTTCCCGATAAAAATGCAATTATTGTAGTGTATTGTTCTATTGGGGTTCGTAGCGAAAAAATAGGTGAAAAATTATTGAAATCGGGATATAAAAAGGTCTATAATTTATATGGAGGTATTTTTGAATGGAAAAATAACGATGGAAAAACAATAAATTCCAATAATGTACTTACTGATAGTGTCCATACTTATAATAAAACTTGGAGTGTCTATCTAAAAAAAGGGATCAAAGTGTACTAAGCCGTATTTCAACTTTAAAAATTAGCGCATAAAACTTCACGTTTGCTTTACAGCCAAATAGTTAATTTTTTCGTAAATGTAAACCAGAAGACATTTTGATTTTAACAACTATCATAAATTTGTACCATCAAAAATTCAATATGCAAAATGTTTTTGTAACTAATAAAAATCAAATCTTAAAAATGAAAACGCTAAAAAAAATTGCCCTCACGCTTATCATTGCTTTCAGTATTTTGAGTTGTGCACAAAACACAAAAAAGTACAATTTATCGGATGCAAAGCCAACAACTCAAGATGAAACTTTAGATACCACTTGGACTAAAAAAATAGTAAAAACCGATGCCCAGTGGAAAGCTATTTTAACTCCCGAGCAGTATAACATTACCAGAGAACAAGGTACTGAGCCACCGTTTACACATGAGTTTCACGACTTGAAAGAAGCAGGAGTTTTTGTATGTGTTTCGTGTAACAACCCTTTGTTTAGTAAAGACACCAAATTTAATTCTGGTACTGGCTGGCCTAGTTTTTTTAAACCTTATTCTAAAAAAAGTGTTGCAGTAAGCACCGATAACTCAGCCGGAATGACTCGCGATGAGGTAAGTTGTGCCCGATGTAATGCCCATTTAGGTCATGTTTTTAACGATGGACCACAGCCAACAGGCTTGCGCTATTGTATGGACGGAGTAGCATTAAAATTTGTTGGTGCGCAAAAGTTAGAGAAAGTGGTTTTTGCACAAGGTTGTTTCTGGTGTACCGAGCATATTTTTGAAGCCGTGAAAGGGGTTAAGGAAGTAACTTCGGGATATTCTGGTGGCAACGAGCCAAACCCAACTTACGAGCAAGTAGGAAGTGGGAGCACAGGACATGCTGAATCTATTGAGGTTGTTTACGATGCGTCTAAAATTTCGTATGAACAATTGCTGAAAGTATATTTCAATTCGGGCGATATTACGCAAGTAAATGGTCAAGGAAACGACATTGGGAAACAGTATCGTTCCATTATATTTTATAGTACTTTAGATCAAAAAATTGCTGGCGAATCCTACCTAAAAAAGTTAGATCAATCGGGGAAATATTCAAGCAAAATTGCAGTGGAAATTGTACCGTTCAAGAAGTTTTATCCTGCTGAAAAATATCATCAAAATTATGCCAACTTGCATCCTGATGAAGGTTATGTGCAAGGAGTTTCGATTCCGAGATATGAAAAAGCCATTAAAAATTTCCCAGAATTGTTGAAGTAAATTCTTGAAATTCAGACTTAATTAGATACCACATTTTCACTTGGAAAAGTACCTTCAAATTATTGCCAATTCGTACCACGACTATTTCAATTATCTGATAACTGAAATTAGCAAACCTACTTATGCTAATTATTTTTATGGATTACTTGTTATTTCTTTCGTGGTATGGTTGTTGGAATTGGTATTTCCATGGCGCAAAAACCAACCAATTTTCAGGAAAGATTTTGGTTTGGATTTGTTTTACATGTTTTTCAATTTTTTCATCCTCAATTTAATTTTGCTTATTGCATTATCATTTGTAACAGCAACCCTTTTAGATGATATTTTGTCTGTTTTTAATTTAAAATTAGGTACGATTTCATCCCTAAATTTATCACGATTTCCCAAACTCGTATCGTTACTTTTATTCTTTTTGATTTCTGATTTTATCCAATATTTCACCCATCGCTTGTTGCATAAAGTTCCCATGTTGTGGAATATACATAAAACGCATCATTCTGCTAAGCAAATGGGATTTGCAACCCATTTTCGATACCATTGGATGGAGCCCATAATTTATAAAGCCTTATTGTATATTCCCATAATTTTAATAGGTGGGTTTGATTTGCAAGATGTGTTTTTGGTGCATTTTATTTCCATCGCGATTGGACATTTGAATCATGCAAATTTGGGTTGGGATTACGGAATTTTTAAATATGTATTCAATAATCCAAAGATGCACGTTTGGCATCACAGTAAGGAACTTCCAAAACCAGAAGGTGTGAATTTTGCAATAAGCCTTAGCATTTGGGATTATTTATTCAATACTAATTTTATTCCATATGACGGAAAAAATATAGAACTCGGTTTTGAAAACGAAGAACAATTTCCAACCACTTTTATCCAACAGGAATTAAATTTAAAATCGTGAACATGAAAAAATTAATTGTACTATTCGCGCTTTTTAGTTCGTTTGCTTTTGCTCAAAATTTTAATTATAAAAGTTATGAAGTTTTATTAAAAAAATATGTTTCCGATAAAGGAAACGTAAATTATGATGAACTAAACCGTAATAAAGCCGAGTTAAATGTTGTAGTTGCTCAATTTGAGAAAAATTCAGTTAAAAAAAATTGGTCTAAAAACGAAAAGATGGCGTACTACATTAATACTTATAATGTGTACACTTTAAAATCAATTATAGATAATTATCCGGTGAAAAGCATAAAAGATATTAAGGACGTTTGGGATAAAAAAATAATACAAATGGGTGCCGAAAAAGTATCTTTAAGTTATGTTGAGAATAAAATACTCCGAAAAATGGGCGATCCACGAATTCATTTTGCCATAAACTGCGCCTCTTTTTCATGTCCAAATTTATCAAATAATGCGTATGAGCCAGAAAATTTAAACAAGTAATTGGAACAAGTTGCAAAAGAATTTATAAACGATAAAACTAAAAATTCAATCACTGGAACAGCCTTAAATGTATCAGAAATATTCAAATGGTTTGCCGAAGATTTCAGCAAAAATGGAACTGTAGTTGATTTTTTAAATAAATATGCATCAATAAAAATCAATGAAAAAGTTGTTTTAAACTATAAAGATTATAATTGGAGTTTGAATAAATAATTTGAAAAAGAACACTTTTTAAAGATAGAAGAGATATTTTAAAATCTACTTTTGATGTTTTTTAAACCAAGTGCGAACCGATTCTTGCGCTGGTTTATTCTGGATGGTGTAATCGCTATCAATAATTTTGCCAGCATTTTTAGTATCGTACCATTTCCATAAAAAACCTCCAGCAAACCATTTTTCATTCCAAAAAGTATTGAATAATGCTTGTAATGCATTTTTTTGACCATCAATATTTACTGCATTTGATTCGGAATGATTCCAAGGTTCTAATGTTGTAAAATCTTTAGATTGGTAACCAAACTCAGTAAATAAAACGGATTTATGATATTTCGAGCTCAAATTTCTAATTCCTTTTTTGATGGGTTTCCACGCTTTTTCAATTGAATCCACTGTTGGAGTTTTATCTTTTGAGAGTGGAAAATAGGCGTCAATGCCAATGTAATCTAATTCTTTTATAAACGGAACATTTTTGTAAGTATCCCAGTTTTCGGCGTATGTGAGTTTGCCTTTGTATATTTTTTTGATTTTCTGAATCAACTTTTCCCAATAATCGGGTCGAGAGATTACAAAATTATTGAGTTCAGTACCCATGCAAAATATTTCAAATTGAGAATCTTGAGCCACTTGAGCATAATCTAAAATAAAAGTTTCATAACTTTTTTCCAATGCAAACCAGTCTTGCTCGTTTTTCATTTTTATTTGACCTGTAAAACCTCCGTTTGGAATCCAAATTTGTGGTTTAAGCATGGTTTTAATTTTTAATTTATGAAATTCTATAGCTGTTTTTGTAATTCCTACTTTGGTTTCTCCCCACCATTGCCTTTTAGAATTGTATTGTATCGTAGTTTCCGCAGTAGTTTTCATAAAACCAAAAGGCATTAAGGTTATCCAATTGGCATTCATTCCAACTATTGGCTGGATAATTTCGTAAGTAACGGGAGTATTTGAAGCGACAAAACTGATACCGTTTATTTTTTGAGACAAACAGGATATCGAAAAAAGTAATATTATAAAGAGTCGTTTTTTTATCATTTAATAACAAATGTGCTTACAGGCTAAAGTATTTAAAATTTATAATATTTTCGTAATCAAATTGAATATTTAGTATTTATAATTTGATATAAATTGTGTTAAGCGACTGTATTTTTACTATTTTTATCTTTGATTTTAAAACCAAAAATATGTTTTCAGATAATATCGTTTAGCTTTTACAGTAACGAATCATAGAGACAGTTTTCAAAGTAATTAAAAAATAAAGATGGAGCACGTTGTTATAATTGGAAATGGAATTTCGGGCGTTACTTTAGCACGGCACATCCGAAAATTATCGGATAAGAAAATTACAATCGTTTCTGGTGAGACGGAATATTTTTACTCGCGAACAGCACTGATGTATGTATTTATGGGACACATGAAATTTGAACATACCCAACCTTATGAAAATGATTTTTGGAAAAAAAATAAAATTGATTTGGTAAAAGGCTTTGTTTCTGGTGTAAGAGTTGCTGATAAATTTGTAGAACTAAGCGACGGAACACCCATACAATTTGATAAATTAGTAATTGCAAGCGGTTCCAAATCGAATAAATACGACTGGCCAGGTCAAGATTCTAATGGTGTTACGGGTTTGTATAGCAAACAAGATTTAGAAACGCTAGAGGAATTTGCTCCAAATTGTAAAAGGGCAGTTATAGTTGGTGGAGGTTTAATCGGAATTGAACTTGCCGAAATGTTACATTCTCGCAATATTCCAGTTACTTTATTAGTTCGTGAAAAAAGTTTTTGGGGAAGCGTTTTGCCAGCAGCAGAAAGTGAGATGATTAACAGACATATTTTAGAGCATAAAATAGATTTGCGCTTGGAAACTGGATTGATCGAAATCCAATCTGATCAAAATGGAAATGTAAAAAGTATCGTTACCGATAAAAATGATACTATTGAATGTCAAATAGTAGGTTTAACCGCTGGAGTTTCGCCAAATATAGATTTTTTAAAAAATAGTGGAATAGAAGTTGACAAAGGCGTAAAAGTAAATCGATTTTTAGAAACTAATTGTTCAGATATATATGCCATTGGCGATTGTGCCGAACAACACGAAGCGATTGGTTTTCGTAAAAACATAGAAGCAGTTTGGTATACCGGCAGAATGATGGGCGAAACTTTAGCACAGACTATTTGCGGAAATCCTACTGAATATAAACCGGGAAATTGGTTTAATTCTGCTAAATTTTTAGATATAGAATATCAAACGTATGGTTGGGTTTGGGCAAATCCTAAAGGTAATGAGGAACAATTTTACTGGGAACATGCCTCAGGAAAAAAGGCAATCCGAATTTCATTTGATAAAAATAACAGAGTTTTTCTTGGGATAAATACTTTTGGAATTAGAATGCGTCATGAGTTTTTTGACAGCGTTTTAACTTCAAATCAAACGGTCGATTTTGTCATTCATCATTTATCAGAAGCTAATTTTGATCCAGAATTATACAAATCATTCACAACCGAAGTTCAAAAGCAATTTATAAACCAATTTGTTGGAATAAAAATACAATAACTATGACAAAGTCACCACAAAATATTTCGGTTGCAACACATAAAAATATGGGTTTATCTGTAATGCAAAAACTAGGTTTAACCATTAGTTTTGCTGGATTATCTATTTTATTACTTGCTCTTTTTAATATTTCGTTTCCCAATAAAACGCTTTGGCTAAGCATTTCCATTTTATCTATTTTAAGTGGAATCGTCATCTATGCTCAAAGCACTTATTTAACAAAGCCAGAAGGCATAAGTAACAACGGGATTTATCATAAATCGCTTACAAGTCAAGGATTTTTTGCTTGGATTGCAGGAATTAGTATCACTTTATTTTACATTATTTTATATTGGTTTCCCCAGTATCTTGGACTTGGGATAAATGGAGCATCTAATACAGGTATTGTTGGTTTTTTTGACCCATTAAGCTTACTTTTAAATGGGAAAGTTGCCACGCAATGGTTTTTATACGGGTCACTTTACACGGTTGCAATTTTGGGTTTAGGATATAAATTTATTTTAAAGTATCGGAATAATAAATACCAATTAGTACGCACCATATCGGTTATATTTTTTCAATTGGGATTTGCATTTTTAATCCCAGAAATTTTAGAAAAATTGCATCCAGCAAAAGAATATTTTGCAAAAGATTTCAAAAACATGTGGCCTTTAAATTATTATTTTTTCAATGATTGGCATCTAAAAGGCATGTTGCATGGTGGAAATTTAGGTTTATTTATGTTAGTTTTTGGAATAGCGATGATATTTATAATCTCGCCAATATTAACTTATTTCTATGGAAAACGTTGGTATTGTTCGTGGGTTTGTGGTTGTGGAGGTTTAGCAGAAACCGCTGGCGATAGTTTCCGACAGTTATCATCTTCTACCACAAAAGCGTGGAAAATTGAACGTTGGACCATACACTTAGTTTTAGTTTTTTCATTTGTAAATACCATTGCGGTAATTTTTAGTTTTTTATCAACTAATCCGGAGATGAGTATAATTACTAGAAATCAATTTGTGTATGCAATGGTACTGTTTTTAGTGATTTTCACTGGTGCGTTATACATTTTTAAACGAAAAGATTTAGATAAAGATTCCGTTTACACTTTAATTTCACTATCCATTATTATCGTTATTTCAATTGGAATTAATTATTTTTCAAACAGTCAAAATATACTTTTTGTAGATAGCAATAAGTTGCGCGATTGGTATGGATTTGGAATTGGATCAGTATTTAGTGGCGTAGTAGGAGTTGGGTTTTATCCCATAATGGGAAATAGAGTTTGGTGTCGATTTGGATGTCCAATGGCAGCAATTTTAGGATTGCAACAACGCTTATTTTCACGATTTCGAATTACAACAAACGGTGGTCAATGTATTTCGTGTGGCAATTGTACAACCTATTGCGAAATGGGAATCGATGTAAGAAGTTATGCTCAAAAAGGCGAGAATATTGTGCGTTCTTCTTGCGTTGGTTGCGGGATTTGTTCGGCTGTGTGTCCTCGAGGGGTATTGAAATTAGAAAATGGATCTGAAAATGGACGAATTAATTCTGATGCTGTTTTGCTTGGAAACGACGTGAATTTACTAGATTTACTCAAAAATAAATGATGCAAAGTTTAAAGAGTTACCATCAAACGCTCCATAACCGTTTGTAATAACACCAAAATTCAGTATTATTTCAAATTAAAAATCCTTACTTTTAAAGAGTAACCTTATACTACTCAATGCAAATTATTAACGTTATTATCCCTGCTTATAATGAAGAATATGCGATTACAAGTGTATTAAATGAGATACCCAAACTTGTCTCGGAAGTTATTGTGGTTGATAATAATTCGACTGATCAAACATCAGTAATTTCAAAAAAAGGTGGCGCAACAGTACTTTTTGAAGGTCGAAAAGGATATGGATATGCTTGTTTAAAAGGGCTAGAATATATTAGTAAACAAGAAATAAAACCTGATATAATTGTTTTTTTAGATGGCGATTACTCTGATTATCCGGAAGAATTGCATCAACTTGTAGAGCCGATTATTTCTAATAATATCGATTTTGTAATTGGTGCAAGAGTCAAAAAATATCGTGAAAATGGATCAATGACGCCACAACAGGTATTTGGAAATTGGCTGGCTTGTTTTTTAATGAAATTATTTTTCAATTCAAAATTTACTGATTTGGGTCCTTTTAGAGCTATAAAATATGACAAATTACTTTCGCTTGGAATGGAAGATAAAACTTATGGTTGGACTGTGGAAATGCAATTAAAAGCATTGAAAAATGATTTAAGTTATGTTGAAATTCCCGTTAGATATAAAAATAGAATAGGAGTATCTAAAGTGTCTGGAACAGTTGTAGGAACTGTAATGGCAGGCATAAAAATTATAGGTTGGATTTTAAAATATGCATTTAAATAGTTTATGATGCTACTCTTATCTTATCTCGTTTTGTTTTTTTACAGTGTTGCAATTTTGTTAATTTTCTTTTACGGATTGGCACATTTGAATTTGTTTTTTAATTATTTGAAAAGTAAAAAGGTAGTAAAAATTTACGATAAATTCAATTTTGATAATCCAAATGAAATTCCATTTGTAACGATACAATTGCCCATTTATAATGAAAAATATGTAATCCAACGATTGCTTTTAAAGATTGCGCAAATTGAATATCCAAAAGACAAATTAGAAATTCAAGTATTGGATGATAGCACGGATGACAGTATTGCAGAAACTGCAACTTTAGTATCTCAAATTTTGCAAACTGGTATCGATATCAAACATATTCAAAGAAATAACAGAATTGGTTTTAAAGCGGGTGCTTTAAAAGAAGGTTTGGTTGTTGCCAAAGGTGAATTTATAGCCATTTTTGATGCCGATTTTTTACCACAAAGTGATTGGTTACTAAAAACTATTCCGTATTTCAAAAAGGATAATGTTGGCGTTGTACAAACGCGTTGGGGACATATTAATCGAAATTATTCGTTACTTACAAAAGTTCAGGCCTTTGCACTTGATGCCCATTTTACTTTAGAACAAGTAGGCAGAAATTCGAAATCACATTTTATAAATTTTAATGGTACCGCAGGAATTTGGCGTAAAAAATGCATCTTCGAATCGGGAAATTGGGAGAGTGATACGCTTACCGAAGATTTGGATTTGAGCTATCGCGCGCAATTGTTGCAATGGGATTTTATTTATTTAGAAGATGTAACTACACCGGCAGAACTCCCAGCCATACTCAGTGCTGCACGTTCGCAACAATTTAGATGGAACAAAGGTGGTGCGGAAAATTTTATAAAAATGCGATCCCGATTGCTTTCGTCCCATGCTATTTCTGTCAAAACTAAAATTCATGGTTTGCTTCATTTACTAAATAGTTCTATGTTTTTGTTTGTATTTTTAATGGCAATTTTAAGTGTTCCGGCACTTTTTATAAAAAATCAATATGGACATCTTAGTATTTACTTTGATTTTATGGTATTATTTATTGTTACCTCTATTATTTTTTTTGTGAGTTATTGGAATACTTATAAGAATTTACAAGGTGGTGGCATTCGAAATTTTATTTCCTTTATTGGTCTTTTTTTTACGTTTTACAGCATTGCAATGGGGTTTTCATTTCAAAATTCTATTGCTGTTTTGGAAGGATTAACGGGCAAGAAAAGTGATTTTATAAGAACTCCAAAGTTTAATATTGAAGCATTTAAAGAACATTGGAAAGAGAATATTTATATTTCAAAAAAAATTTCAAAATATACTTTGGTGGAAGGATTGCTTATGCTTTACTTCTTTTTTGCGCTGTATGCTGGTTTTATGTTACATGATTTTGGTTTGTATCCGTTTCATTTGATGTTGTTTTTTGGTTTTAGCTATGTGTTTTTCAATTCTTTTAAATCTACTTAAATGTGAAAAACAATCCTAAGTTACCCCTGATTCCTGTATTTGCCAGTATAATAGCTTACGTTAGCTTGGGTTATTTCGTACCTCGTGAACATTTTGTTGCATTGTTTAGTTTTTTTTCGATAGCTTTTTTTAGCTTTATTTTTTTGTATACCAATGATAGTTTTTCTGAACGGAAACTATTTATTTTAGGAATAGTTTTTAGAGTACTATTTCTTTTTTGTTTGCCTTTTTGGTCGCAAGATTTTTACCGATTTATTTGGGATGGAAACCTCGTTGTTAATGGAATTAACCCTTATTTGCTTACTCCAAACGAACTTATAAATTCCATTCAAATTCCGAATGTTCAGGAATTGTATACTAATATGGGAAGTCTTAGTGCTTCTCATTATTCCAATTATCCTCCTGTTAATCAATTGTTTTTTGCAGCGACTTGTTTTTTTAGTTTTGGTTCTATTGCTGTTTCTGTATTGATTTTTAAATTATTCATCATATTTTCTGATGTTGGAATTTATTACTTCGGGCGAAAAATATTAGTTTCACTAAATCAAAATCCTAAGAAAATTTTCTTGTATTTTCTCAATCCATTAATAATTATAGAATTATCAGGGAATTTACACTTTGAAGGCGTTATGCTTTTCTTTTTTGTATTGGGATTGTATCTTTTTATAATAGAAAAATGGCTGTTTGCTGCGGTATTTATCGCCTTCTCTATCGCTACAAAATTGCTACCCTTGTTGCTCTTGCCATTTTTTTATCAGCGATTGGGTTTTAAAAAAAGTGTGGCATTTTATACCGTAACCATTGCTGTTTTAGGAGCTACTTTTCTTCCGTTTGTTGCTCCGGCTTTAATTTCAAATTACTACGAAACTATTGGACTTTGGTTTACTAATTTCGAGTTTAATGCCAGTATTTATTATCTGTTTCGCAAAGTAGGGTTTTATTTTACAGGATATAATATCATTGGCATTATAGGGAAAATTTCTCCTGTGGTTATGCTTGTTATTGTATTATTATTTGCCCTTGTTCGGAAAAATATTTCTTATGTTTCATTTTTTGAAAATACATTGCTTGCGCTTTCTCTTTACTTTTTTATTTCAACAACGATGCATCCTTGGTATGTAGTGAATTTAGTTTTTCTATCACTGTTTTCCCGATTTAAATTTCCCATTATTTGGTCGTATTTTGTTGTTTTAAGCTATTTTGCTTACAGTCAAATTCCTTTTAAAGAAAATTATATTATACTAATTTTAGAATATAGCATTGTTTTTTGTGTTTTATTTTTTGAGATTTTTAAATCGGATAAAGCTGGGTTTCCTACTGATTTGTAAAACAAAGATTTGTTAGTACTTGAGCTTTATTTTTATTAAAAATTTAACCAAAAGTTAATCCTCACAATCCATAACAATCACTAAATTTAGAATTCTGAAAAATTAATGTCAGAGCAACAAAACCTTAATAAAAATAATATGAACAAAACACAAGTTAAAGCATTTGGAACGGTCGCAGCCGATGCCGATTTAAAAGCATTAAACATTAACCGACGCGAAGTTACCCCAACCGATATTGAAATTCAGATTTTGTATTGTGGTGTTTGCCATTCAGATTTGCATACTGCCCGAAACGATTGGGGAGGAACGCTGTATCCATCAGTACCGGGACACGAAATTGTGGGTCGCGTAACTCAAGTAGGAAGTAAAGTAACCAAGCTAAAAGTGGGCGATTTGGCTGGCGTTGGTTGCTTGGTAGGATCCTGCAGCACCTGTGATAGCTGTAAAAAAGATTTAGAACAATATTGCTCTACAGGTTGGGTAGGTACTTATAATGGTCCTGATGTTCACTTGGGTGGTCACACTTTTGGTGGTTATTCAGAAAAAATAGTGGTCGATGAGCATTTTGTACTCACGTTACCGTCTAATTTAGATTTGGCTGCTGTGGCACCTTTATTGTGTGCCGGAATCACCACTTGGTCGCCATTAAAACATTGGAACGTAGGCAAAGGCAGTAAAGTAGCTGTAGTTGGGCTTGGTGGCTTAGGACACATGGCAATAAAACTGGCTAAAGGATTAGGTGCATCAGTTACTTTATTTTCGAGAACGCCTGATAAAACGCAAGACGCGACAAGTTTAGGTGCCGATGCGGTGATTATTTCTACCGATGAAAATCAGATGAATAGTGTAGTGGGTGCTTTTGATTTGATTATCGATACCGTGCCAACTATTCACGATATCAATCCTTATGTTGCATCGTTAGCGACTAGTGGCACGCTAGTTTTGGTGGGATACTTAGGTCCGTTAGATCCGTTTTTGAATTCTGTTCCTTTGATTTTAGGGCGCAAATCGGTGGCGGGTTCTTTAATAGGAGGGATTGCCGAAACGCAAGAAATGTTAGACTTTTGTGGTGCTCACAATATTGTTTCGGATGTTGAGATTATCAAAATGAACGACATTAATGAGGCTTACGAACGCATGATTAAAAGCGATGTTAAGTATCGTTTTGTAATAGATATGGCTACGTTGTAGTATGTAATTTCTTTATGTATAAAAAAAAGTGTTGCGTGAACAACACTTTTTTGTTTTATAGGTTTTTGTTGTTTTAAATTTTGATAAAAGCTTATTGCGAAGGAAAACTAATGGCTTGCACAAAATTTGCACCCGATCGAAGCGAACAGACGAAGTAATTAGCTTCGCTCTGTTCGCCTTGCAGGCTCGGGTGCGAGTAATGGCTGTTATAAGCTGGCTTTGTATTCCCATTGGTAAGTTCCATTTTCCACTTCTAATTATTTTCTATTGGACACGCTTTGTTTCACTTGCGCCAATGCTTATTCGGTGTTGGCGGAAGGCTTGTTTATTTTGGCGGATGTCTTGTTCACTTTGGCGGAAGACTTGTTTACTTTGGCGGGTGTCTTGTTTACTTTGGCGGAAGGCTTGTTGACTTTGGCGGGTGTCTTGTTTACTTTGGCGGAAGGCTTGTTGACTTTGGCGGAAGGCTTGTTGGTTTTGGCGGAAGGCTTGTTGGTTTTGGCGGAAGGCTTGTTGACTTTGGCGGAAGGCTTGTTGACTTCGGCGGAAGGCTTATCTATTTTGGCGGGTGTCTTATTTATTTTGGCGGAAGGCTTATGCAGTTTTTTGGACAGTCTCGATTGGTGCAATACTGCACAAGGGTTTTGCAATACCTTAAATGTAGTTCATGAGACCTTACAACCAACTGACAAGACCTTAAAAGTAAAGTATGACTATTAAAAATCTTAAAACATTACATTGAAATCGACAGCGGTACTGTTTTATTCCCTAAAAGGATTCATCGGTATTTAAATAATAGCCACTCGATTTGTGTCCTTGGGCATAATTCAAGATAATATTGGTACGGGTGCCTTTATCCAGAAGGACTCTTAAACCTATTCCTAAGGCAGGTTGCATGGTGTGAAATAAGGGTAATCTGCCTTGGTCGCTTACCGTTACTACATTAGTAAAAACGGTACCGCTTACTAGCTCACTGCACAAAATAGGGAAGCGGTATTCGGTTTCAAACGATACTAAATTATTACCTCTAAACAAGCCTTGAGTATAGCCTTTGCCTTGTCGGCCACGTTGATCCCAACCTACAGCTGGTAAATTCAAATAGGGTAGTGTGCCACTAGTTACATACTGCCCGTAAGCCCAAAATGCCAATACATGTTGCTTGCTGGTTTTGCTTAAGGGAAAGTAATGTCTGAACTCTGTAAGCAACACACCGCTTTGACCTTGCGAACTGCCCATTGCGGGATTAAACCGATAATTAAAATTTACATAGGTTCCTTTGCTGGCGTTAATAGAGTTGTCGCGCGAGTCGTATAGCGCATTTATGCTGGCTCCTAGAACCGAATATTTTTCGGTGTCATAATTGTGAGCCGTGTTATAATCATAATGATAGGTAGTTATGCCATTAGCCACATCGAGTAATTTATCTTTAATTTTCGAGTACGCATCTACATGCACACCGCCACCAAGGTATAGATTTTTTTTAACCCGAAAGGAAACCAGCTGATGAAACCGTATGTAGTTATAATCCATTTGTTGTTCGATATCAGTCAGTTTAAAATCGCCGGTGTCTGAACCATACGGAATAACATCGGTTCCTAAACCATAATTAGATTGTGTGAAAATATAGTATCGGTAATCGCCGTTAAGCAAAATGGCGTTATCTTTTAAATACACGTTATTTACAACGTCAATTAAAAGCTGTTTTTTTTGCGAATATTTTGCAATGGCATAAATTTCCGAGAAGCGCTCGTCGTCTTGCTTTCCTTTAAAAATGTATTGGGTAATGCCACCATAACTAAATCCCGTTGCTGGCTGATATCCCAAGTAGGGCGCAACAAAAAAGAATTTCTTTTTTTCGTTATCTACTTTACTATCTTTTTTAGATTTAAAAAGTTCTGGAAATTCTTTCAATTCACATTTTCGTTGGGCGTGAAGCGAAGGGGTTACATTGCAAAACAAGAATAAATAAAATACAATTTTTGAAACAAATTTGATATAACGCATAGTGTTTTAATAAAAATTAGCTTGCAAATATAAACTTAATGTTACATCTACAGGTTACATCATTTCAATATTTGTAAGATAGATTTAAGTTACTTTAATTGGATAGGAACTGGAAATACCAAAAAAAATGTCCTATTACTAAAAGCTTTTAGTTAAAAGCAAATGGTAATAGGACAGATTTTAAAATATTATTAGCTTTGAATAGCCAAGAACTATTTAGTTAATTTATTACTTTTTTAGTAACTACAACACCGTCTATCGATGAAATTTGTACCAGCAACACTTGGTTTGTAGTACCAGCATTAATATTAATTTGAGTTGTATTAATATCTTTTTTATCTACTAACAGTCTTCCTCTAATATCAAATATTTTAACAGATGACATTGGTGTGTTTCCACTTTTTATAACCAAGTCGTGACTGGCATTTTTGTTGATAACAATTTGGTTTGCATTGAATATAGACGTTGTGATTGCTAATTGCGACTGGTATACTATTTCTAATCGGTTATTAAAAGTTCCTGCATCAGATGAAAAATTGTAAGGAGCAGTTGTCAAATCGGTATCAGAATTAATTAAATTACAAAAATGTCGCTTAACTAAATCTCCACTTTTTATTTGCATATCCAATTTCTAACTTAAAACTTTGTTGCCATCCCTTGTTAAACATATATGTAAGTTTTTTAATAATATTATTTTAAAATGTTTAAAATGTTTAAAATGTAGAATTATGACTACTAGAAGGTTAAGTTTTTTTTACATTCCTAACATTCGATTAAATGCATATTTTATTGTTTAAATGCATTTTAAATTTATTTTTGTAAAAGAAGTACTAAAAATTATTGTTAATTTTTATTTAATTTTTTCATAATAAAAGTGTTTTTAGTTAAAAAAATGTGTTTTAACCATTGATGCATATAATTTTTTATAGCATTACATTTAATGTTATTCTTATAAAATATTAATATTAAATTAATAATAATTATGAATTTTTATGAAGTAAGTATGAGAAATTTCATATAATTATATAAATCCTAAAAATAAAGTTGTAATACGTAGTAGGTTTTCATCATGTAAATTTTATAAAATTTGATTACTATTTTTAAAATCGAACGCGGAGTAATATGATAGATCAAGAAGCTTTACTCGAATTTTTCAGAATTTCTCCAACACCTTGTTTGGTTTTGTTGCCTAATGCTCCCTTTTATACTATTGTTGAAGTAAACTATAGCTATCTTGATATTACAAATTCCAACAGAGAAGATTTAATAGGGAAAGGTATTTCTGAAATTTTCCAAAATGTTACTATAGGTGAGCTAGAAGGAGGTATAAAAGGATTTATCAATTCATTAGATTTAGTTTCTAGTACGCAAAAGAGTCATAAAATGCCTATGCAAAGGCACAAAATAAAAATTGCAGACTCAGAAGCATTTCAAATTAAATATTGGAATTCTGAAAATATTCCATTGCTTAATAATAAGGGCGAATTACAAATGATAATTCACAAAACCATAGACATTACCAATAAAATTAGTCCAGAACAAGAACTTTCTTATCAACTTATAGAAAAAAACCAAATCGATGTTGCCTTAAAAAATGTTAGTGAAGCATTGATAAATGAACAAAGCAAATCTCAGGAACTTAATGAAGCTTATAAAGCTTTAGCGGAAAGTAATGAGCGGTTTGAATATGTTACTAAAGCTACTTTTGATGCGATATGGGATTGGGATTTAACAAAAGACACCTTGTATTGGGGAGAAGGAATTGAGAAAATATTTGGACATAAAATTTCTGATTTAGATCCTACTCGCTTATCGTGGACTAATAATATTCATCCTGACGATTTGCCAAGACTGACCTCTAGTTATTATAATATTATTAAAAGTTCTACAAATAACTGGATCGAAGAATACCGATTTAAAAAAGCCGATGGGACTTATTGTTACGTAAACAATAAAGGAATTGTAATAAGAGATAAAGATAATAGAGCCACACGTGTTATTGGCGCTATGCACGATATTTCAAAAAAACGAGAAGAGGAACAACGATTAAAACTTTTAGAATCGGTAATTACTAACGCTACCGATGCCGTTTTAGTTACTGAAGCCACCCAACTAGATTATCCAGGACCTAAAATTGTGTTTGTAAACGATGCCTTTACAGCAATGACTGGGTACACTTCAGAAGAAGTTATTGGAAAAACACCACGTATTTTACAAGGACTAAAAACTGATAAAGATGAGCTTAAAAAACTCAGTTATGCAATAAGACATTGCGAGACTTATGAAGGAACGTTAATAAATTATAAAAAAAATGGGGAGGAATTTTGGATTACTTTATCCATAACTCCCGTTGTGGAAGATATGGGGAAATGTACCCATTTCATAGCCATTGAACGCGATGTAACTGAAAAAATACTAAAAGAACAAAAACTGGCAAACGTTTCTCGAAAATTGCTAAACACGCTCGAGAGCATTCAAGATGGTTTTTACACGCTCGATAATAATTGGAACGTAAGTTATTGGAATCAGGAAGCTGAACGAATATCTGGAAAAAGCGTTAATGAAATGATGGGAAAAAACTTTTGGGATGTGTACGAAGGCAGTATTTCAAAAATGATATATTCTAAGTTTCTTAATGCAAAAAAAGAAAACACTCCCATCCATTTAGAATTTTATTCTAAAGTGCTCAGCAATTGGTATGAAATTAATGCTTTCCCTTCAGATGAGGGATTAACTGTTTATTTTAAAGACATTAGCGAAAGAAAGTTGAATGAATCGGAGATGAAAAAATTAAATATATCGCTAGAACTTAACATAAAAAAATTAGCAATTTCAAATGAAGAATTAGAGCAGTTTGCCTATGTAGCCTCGCACGATTTACAAGAACCACTGCGAATGATTACTGGTTTTTTAACACAGTTAGAAAAAAAATACGACAAAATATTAGACGAAAAAGGAAAACAATACATCTATTTTGCAGTAGATGGTGCCAGAAGAATGCGCCAAATTATATTAGACATACTAGAGTTATCTCGTGTAGGAAAAAACAAAAATAAACTAGAAAAATTAAATTT
>JACMPO010000023.1 GCA_014377455.1 Flavobacterium sp. | reverse complement strand
TTCTAATGGAACGGCAACTTCAACTGTTGGCGTTGTTGTAAGTCCTAAATCTATAACATCTATTCCCAATCCAATCAAGGTATTGACCACCAAATTATGAATCATTGGCCCAGAAATACGAGCATCACGACCTACTACAACTTTTAACTTTCTTCCCGCTTCCCGCTTGCCACTTCCCGCTTTAAGCCAAGTTCCATAAGCCGAAGCAAATTTTACAGCATCAACTGGAGTCAGGTTATCCCCTACTTTTCCGCCAATAGTTCCTCGAATTCCAGATATGGATTTTATTAAAGTCATTTGATTTTAGATTTTAGATTTAAAAAGCGCAAATATAATAATTGATAAGTGATATTAGTATGAGGAAATGATTTTATCATTCCTCATATCGGAGGAAGGAAAACAAAAGAAAAACCAACATCTAAACTACTACAAAAAAAAAGAGGCTCACTTGCCTCTTGTAATTCTCTCTTAAAACTTTACGATAACTCCATAGTGTTGACGGCAGGTACTCCGGTTCTCCCGATAACAATCGGGACAGGCTGTTCAACAAGGGTTTCATTGTTCGGTTTGCAGCCGCAAGGAAACCCTAGCTGTTACCAGCAGTATTAATTTTTTTTGCTTTTTCAGCAATATCTTTAAAATATTTTTCGTCTTCGCTAATTTGATTAATTGTTTTTCCAATAATTTCTCTTCGATTAAAATTAGATGTTAAATTCGTAATTTCAATAATTTTTTGCTGTCTTTTTTGGACAGTAATGTTTTCCAGTTTGGTGATAAGTTCTAATCTAAACTCCGTTTTATAAATTTCTTCATTATCAATGAGAATTAAGCAACCAGTTTCAACTTCATTTTCATATTTCGAATCAATAACAATGTTTATTAATTCTTCTGTTGAAGGAATTGGTAATTTAATTAATACTTTAGTTCCGCCACCTTGTTGGAAAGTTAAAACATAATAACTCAACCATTTCTCGTATATATACTTTCCAGAATATGTTTTCGACCAATTTTCTTCGTCACTAGTTTCAATGTTCAACCAAGAAATTAAATTTTCAATAATACCTGGATCAGAAAATAGTTTCACTTTATTCCATTCAATGTTTTCGTTTTCAACATTATTCATATTATTTTCTACTTTCGGTAAACTTGCAATTAGTCCAAACATTTCTAAAATTTCTGAAATCATAATTTTTACTTTTTGTTCTGTTAGGTCGTTGAATTTTCTGTTTTTTTTTCAAATATTGCTGGTAACGTCAGCTTGTCTAATAACCTTCGTTTGTTTTAAATTACATTGTAAAATTAAGTAAACATAGCCGATTTAAACTACAAATAAATAGTTGTTTTGATTGATTAACTGTGTGGATGTTTGGAACGGATGTATAGATTGCAGATTTTAGATTATTTTTGAATACAAATATAACAAATGCAGTTTATAATAGTTATTTAAAATCCTTACTTTAGGCGAATGAATTTCCTAGCCCACCTCTACCTTTCGGGAGACAACGATTTGTTGAAAATTGGCAATTTTATGGCCGATGGCATTCA
>JACMPO010000180.1 GCA_014377455.1 Flavobacterium sp. | reverse complement strand
TGTTGAGGCTGAGCATAAGTGCATTGAATTATAAAAAGTGTAATTAATATTAATTGTATTTTTTTCATTCTGAATTTTAAAATTATATTAAACAAATATAGTATTTTCTTATAGTATTACAAGTTTTTCAAACTTTTCGGTTTTTTTATTCGTCAAAGTCGATTTTACTGTCAGTTTATAAACATAAACTCCTTTTCCTATTTTATCGCCAAAATCATCTTTGCCATCCCAGGTTATTTCTCTTGATAAAAAACCATCTGTTGTAATGAGTTGATTTTTTGTCCAGACTACTTTTCCGGTAACGGTCATTACCTGCACTTGCACTTCCAGAGGTTCAAAAGGACGATTGTGTGTGAACCAAAATTGGGTATAATTCACAAATGGATTTGGATAATTCAAAACATTTTTTAACGTAAGTGTCTCATCTCCAACTACAATAAACTGAATTTCAGAAGTAACTTTGTTGTTATATACATCCCAGGCAATTAATGTTAAAGTGTGTAAACCCACTTTTAAATTGCGCAACTGAAATTTTAATTTCCCTTTTTTATAATTGTCGGTTTCTGTTTCGTAATAATCATTGAGAACAAACGGTTTGGTTTCGTCACCATCAAGAATACCTATTATGTCATGACCAATTACACTTGCGGTGTTTATTCCATTTTCATCTTTTAAAAAAGCTAATAAAATAGGATTTTCATTTGTAATTCCACCATTTACGAAATTGGTGTCGTTCATATACAATTTTAATGTTGGTGCAACTTTATCAGCAACAGCGTTATTGTTTATTCCACCAATAATTATAGAAGTGTCAAAACCTGTCTGATCAATTAATTCGCCAGTTTTTTTTGCATAAAAACTTATTCTGCCGTTTCCGACTGGCACGCGAATATCTCTGGGAACAACGAATGTAAATTCAAAAAGTCCATTTTTTACAGAAGCATTTCCCCTGAAAATGGTTTCTCCGAGAATTTTAAAATTCATTATAATCAAATTGTTGTTTGAATCAGTCTGACCATCGTTGCCAAGTGTTTTTCTGTCAATTGGTTTGTCAAAAATATTTACGGCTAAATCTCCGTTGTAGTTTGACAAAATGTTGTTGCCAGTTTCATCACGCACTTCGCCTGTTAGTTTTATCACACTAAGTGCTTTTAAATCTTCTGCATTTTGACCTAGAGGAACATCGTTTATTTTTGTTAAAACAATTTTTGGTTTCGGAATGGCTAATTTTAATGCCGGATCACCGATATAAAAAACCATTAATGTGTTTTTTCCATATTCTTCCTTAGATTTCCGTAATGCTTCTGCCATCGAATCCAAATTATTGGTTCCATATCCAAAAAGATTTGAAGCAATTGCTTCGTTAATATCTTGACCAACATTCAGAAAAATTTCTCTTGTTGTTGTTATTAAAGAAACAGCACCGCCTTTTGGATTCCAATATATGTATTCTCCAGCGGTTGTTTTGTATGGATTGTCAAAACGAGTAAATTCACAAGTTATAGTAACAAAAAGTGGATATTTGTAGCGATTAGTAAGATTTTGAGCATCACTTTTTTCGAAAATTCTTTCTTGCGCCAATCCATCTTCGCCACCATGTCCAAAATAATTAAAAACCAATGCGCCTTGTTCAAAAGCGTTTACAAAATCTTCTCTAGCTTTAGGATAACGATTTCCGCCAGCCGAAGTTTCCTGAATGTAAGAATCAGTGTGAATTTTTTTTACATTTATAAATGGTTTTTTCGCAAAAAGCTCATCACCCAATTTGTCAATTCCTTTTTCTAACGCTTGCTCGCCTGGTTTGTCAACATCATCAGAAATCAATACAAAATTATTGCGCCAGCGACCAAATGATTTTGCATCCTCATATTCAATTACTTTATTTACCATTTCTTCCGCCTGAGCTACATCATCAATAATCATTCTGCCAACGGCAACATCTAATCCGAAAGAGGTATTTGGATTCATATCACCTTCATTATCATCTAATAAAACAAAAAAATCATCAGATATAAATGAATTTAAAAGTGAAAACGAAGACAATGAATGGTAAATCGGAACAATATTGGTTTTATTTGGAACTCTGTTTTTGAAAT
>JACMPO010000022.1 GCA_014377455.1 Flavobacterium sp. | reverse complement strand
TTCTTTGTTGAAGGCTTTAGAAGAAATTCAAAAAGTGAAGTTTGGTATTGCCACTCAACTTTCCAGCGATTTACTGGCGATTGATATTCGAGAGACTTTGTATCATTTTGGCATGATTACCGGAGAGGTTACAAACGATGAGTTGCTAGGCAATATTTTTGCTAACTTTTGTATCGGAAAATAGTTTAACAAATGTTAATTCTTCAATTTCAAGTTTTTTAAAAAATTTGAATTTATCCTATTTTTTTCTTAAAAATACTTTTGTTTCCACTGCAATACACAATTTTTAAATGATATAGTATATAAAAAATGGTATTTATTGCTACTCATATCTTTTCGCTTATAATTTTTTGTCTCTTTTGATTGTAAAATTGTTGAAAACTAAACGCTGCCTTCAAATAAGTAAAGTACCAACAACTTTAGAATTTTATTACAATATTCTATATATTAAATATTTATAATCGGTAAGGAGTTATAATTTATAAATCAAAGAATTGTTAAGAACAACCGCTTTTTGTGGATAAGTTTGGTAAAGCTTTACCAAAAAAAAACTTCATCTTTGTAAAGAGCGGTAAGGCATTCTTTAGCAGTGTACTTAGCAAAAACAAAGTAATAACTTAACACATTAAAAAAATGAGTGTACAGTTTAAATTTCTTCCCAGAAAGAACCCTCAGGACATAACAGCGCCTGAAAAATTCTATGCCGCTGCGATTGCAAACGTCGAAACAGATTTGGATAATCTTGCGGAGCTGATATCCTACCAATGTGCAGTTACCGAAGCAGATTGCTATGCGGTGTTGATGTCTTTAGAACACAATATCGTGAGTGAACTGAAAGAAGGCAGAATTGTCAAACTCGGCCGACTTGACAATTTCTAGGTGAGTGTAAGTTCGGAAGGCAGAGCATCAGCAGAAGAAGTAAATTCGGGTGCTATTATCAAAAACAGAATTCTTTTCCGTCCTGGAAAAAAATTACGAACTTTATTAAAAACTTTAACTTACAACAAGGCCAGCTAAAACCCCGTAACTAAGCGATTAGTTATTGTAAGACCTCGAGTATTCCAGTGCTCGGGGTCTTTTTTTTGTCTTATTTTGAAAAAAACATTGAAAATTCGTCCCGACGAAACTTTTGGTTCGTCCTGATGAAGGGATAAACTCGTCCTGATGAGTAGAAAATACCGTCAGGACAAACTAAAAAAGCAAACTAAATAGGTTAAAAAGAGGTTTAACATGCAAAAATCTGAACTTTTTACTTTTAAAAATAGTATCGAGCACCATTAAAAACAAAAAAAAAGCTCAAAAAAAGCAGCTAAAACCCCGATTTTTGAGCAATTAAGTATTGTAAGACCTCGAATATTTCCAGATACTCTCCGTTTTATGACGTAAATATAGCAGAATAGTACGCTAAAATTACAAGATGTTAATAAGTTTTTAAAGGCTAGTTTTACGAGTTATTACGTTAAAATTTTATGAATTATTGGCTTCTTTTACCCAGAAAAAACAGATGTAAAAACGCCCAATTGCTTCCGTTTTTTGAAAATGTTGAGATGGATTTCTTCTCTGGAAGAGGTGGGATTTTAATTTGATGGTATTTTTATTGCTAAAATGTTATTATTGTCGATTTCTAATTGAAAAATAAATTGTTAAAATGATTAAAATTTGGTATGTTTGGAAACAATAAATTCAATTTAGATGATTGATAAAAAATCGTTATCAGAACGGGACATTTGCTCAAAGTTTATAACTCCTGCTTTACAACAAGCTGGCTGGAATATTCAGACACAAGTACTTGAAGAAGTATCATTTACTGATGGAAAAATTTATGTTCGAGGTAAATTAACCGCTCGTGGTGAACGCAAAAGAGCTGATTATCTACTTTACTACCAAGACAATCCAATTGCAATTATTGAAGCTAAAGACAATAAACATTCGGTTCGTGCAGGTATACAGCAGGCATTGAACTATGCAAGAATATTAGATATTCCAAGTGTGTTTAGTAGTAATGGTGATGGTTTTATATTTCACGATAGAACTGCTGATGATGAATCTATTGAAACGGAATTGAACTTAGAAAACTTTCCTTCTCCTGAATTGTTATGGTTAAAATACAAACAATATAAAGGAATTGTCACACCACAAGGTGAAAAAATTGCATTACAAAAATACTTTTCTGATGGTTCGGGAAGAAAACCTAGGTATTACCAACAAATTGCCATAAACCGAACTGTTGAAGCTATTGCTAACGGACAAAACAGAATTTTGTTGGTTATGGCAACAGGAACTGGTAAAACCTACACTGCGTTTCAAATTATTCATAGACTTTGGAAAAGTGGCGCTAAAAAGAGAATCTTATTTCTTGCTGATAGAAATGCTTTAATTGACCAAACCAAACGTGGTGATTTCAAACATTTCAAAGATAAAATGACGGTCGTAAAAAACCGCATGATTGACAAAAGTTATGAAATTTATTTGGCTTTGTACCAAGGATTGGCTGGTGCTGATGAAGATGCTAATGCTTATAAACAATTCTCGCCTGACTTTTTTGATTTGATTATAATTGATGAGTGCCACAGAGGAAGTGCAAAAGAAGATAGTTCTTGGAGAGAAATATTAAACTATTTTGGTAAAGCTACACATGTGGGTTTAACGGCTACTCCAAAGGAAACTAAGGAAACAAGTAATACCGAATATTTTGGAGAACCTGTTTATACTTATTCTTTGAAACAAGGTATTGACGATGGTTTCTTGGCTCCTTATAAAGTGATTCGTGTAGCATTGAATTTGGATTCCGAAGGCTACAGACCAGAACATGGAAAAACTGACAAAGAAGGAAACGCCATTGAAGATAGAATTTATAATCGTAAAGATTTTGATAGAAGTTTAGTTATTGAAGAACGCACCGATGCTGTAGCAAAAAAACTAACAGAATATCTAAAAGGATTTGACCGTTTTGCAAAAACCATCATTTTCTGTGTTGACATCGACCATGCGGAACGTATGCGCAATGCTATAGCAAGACATAACGCTGATTTAGTTGCTGAAAATTACAAATATGTAATGCAAATTACGGGCGATAATGACGAAGGAAAGCGTGAATTAGACAACTTCATTAACCCAGAAGAAAAATACCCTGTAATTGCAACTACCTCTGAATTGATGACAACAGGTGTTGATGCGCAAACTTGTAAAATGATAGTGTTGGATGCCAACATTAATTCGATGACCAAATTCAAACAGATTGTTGGGCGAGGTACTCGTATTAATGAGGAGTTTAATAAATTGTACTTTACGATTCTTGACTTTAGAAATGCCACTGATAATTTTGCCGATCCTGATTTTGATGGCGACCCAATACGTGTAAAACCAATAACGGAAGATGTTGACTTAACCGATATTTCTGATGAAGAAGAATTGGATGATGAGCCAATCATTGACGATATTACTGGTGATGAAATAGTGATTGTTCCGCCCTTAGTCAGAGAACCAAATGGTAGCGAAGAATATAAAGCAAGACCAAAACAATATATAAATGGCGTTGATGTATCGGTTTTGGTAAGTAGAGAGTTGTATTTTGACAATAACGGAAAACCCATAACGGTTAGTTTAAAAGATTACACCAAAAATATTATTCAGCAGCAATTTACTTCTTTAGATGATTTTTTATTGACATGGAATAACGCTGATAAAAAAGAAGCTATTATTAAAGAATTGCAAGAACAAGGTGTTATGGTAGAAGCCTTGTACGATGCGGTTGACAAACAAGTAGATTTGTTTGATTTGATTTGCCATGTGGCTTATGACCAACCACCATTAACCCGACAAGAAAGAGCCAACAATGTAAAGAAACGCAATTACTTTACCAAGTATGGCGAACAAGCGCGCAAAGTATTAGAAACTTTGTTAGATAAATATGCCGACGAAGGCGTTGAAAATATTGAAAGTATTGAAGTGTTGCGGGTGAAACCTTTTGATGAATATGGTTCTCCTATTGAAATTATTAATGAATTTGGTAGCAAACAAAAGTATTTAGACGCAGTGAGAGAATTAGAAAACGAATTATATAGAAAAGTGTAATGTCAAGTACATATTCTCAGATATATATTCATGTAGTTTTTGCGGTTAAAGGCAGACAATCTTTCATTCAACAAAGTTGGGAGGAAGAGTTATATAAATATATTACAGGGATTATTCAGAATAAGGGACAAAAGATGTTAGCTATAAATGGAATGCCAGATCACATTCATATTTTTATTGGTTTGAAACCTTCTTGTTGTTTGTCTGACTTAGTGAGAGAAATAAAGAAAGCCTCTAATATTTTTATCAATGAAAAGAAATTTTGTCCATTTAAATTTGAATGGCAAGAAGGTTATGGTGCTTTTTCCTATAGTCATTCTGCATTAGATAATGTAATTGGATATATAGCAAATCAAAAAGAACATCATCGTAAAAAACCATTCCAAGAGGAATATGTAGATTTTTTAAAGAAATTTGATGTTGATTATAAAGAAGAATATTTATTTGAATGGATTGAATAAATCGACTCCAACGGGGTCAAATGTTTATAGATGAATATGCGGCATGTAGGTTCGACCCCGATGGGGTCGCATATTATTAACAACAACGCTTTCTATAAATATGTAATCCCTTCGGGATTTGAAATAAAACAATAAAAAAATAAAATACTAAATGTCCAACATCTCCTCGATTTTAAAATCCATACAAACCATTATGTGGCAAGACACCGGCTTGAACGGTGATGCCCAACGCATTGAACAACTCGGTTGGATGCTGTTTTTAAAAATATTCTCCGATAAAGACAAAGAACTTGAACTGCTTGACGATAATTACACCTCTCCTATTCCCGATTTGTTTCACTGGGTGAAAGAAAAAGGGAATTGGGCTGGCTATGACGAAGGAATGACTGGTGACGAATTATTAGAATTTGTAGACCGACAATTGTTTCCTGCGTTGCGTAATATTGATGTTAGCGTTGGCAACCGACGTGCTTTGATTGTACGTGAGGTTTTTGAAGGCAACAACAACTACATGAAAAGCGGCATCAACATTAGAAAAGTGTTGAACAAGCTGAACGAAATGGACTTTAACGTTGCCAAAGACAGACACGCTTTTGGCGAATTGTATGAAAGCATTTTAAAAGGATTGCAAAGTGCGGGTAAAAGTGGTGAATTTTACACACCTCGTGCCATTACGAGTTTTATTACTGAAATGATTAACCCACAATTGGGCGAAAAAATATTAGACCCTGCGTGTGGAACTGGTGGCTATTTGACTTGTGCCATTGAGCATTTAAAATTACAAGCCAACAGTGTTGAAGAACGCCAAAGCATAGCCGAAAACATTATGGGTTGGGAATACAAACCACTACCCTATTTGTTAGCCATTACCAATTTGATTTTACACGATATGGAAGTGCCGAACATACGTTTTGGCGATGCTTTAGACCAACCGCTATCTAACTTTACCGAAAAGCACCGTGTGAATGCTATTTTAGCCAACCCACCTTTTGGTGGTATTGTAGCCAACAATAATGAAAACAACTTTCCTCAAAACTTTAGAACCAAAGAAAGTGCTGACTTGTTCTTGATTTTAATGATACATTTATTAAAACAAGGAGGTCGTGCCGGAATAGTATTGCCCGATGGCTCGTTGACTGGTGATGGCGTAAAACAACGTGTGCGCCAAAAGCTATTAGAAGAATGTAATTTACACACCATTATTCGTTTACCTAACTCGGTGTTTCTATGCTGCGACCTATTCTTCGGACAAATATCTTATAAATTAAGATAGGATTTAAGTTATTTTTTTTCGGTTTCTTGGCTAAAATCGGAGATAACTTTTTGGCTTTTTTTAAGCCTAAAAAAGTTATTCTGATTTTATGCCA
>JACMPO010000179.1 GCA_014377455.1 Flavobacterium sp. | reverse complement strand
AGTCCTGATTTTAAATAAATCAGGGCTTTTTTTATCTTTAACTAACTCTGTTATAATGGTTATATAAAAAATACATGATTTCTTCCTGAATATAATATTCGTTTTTTTTATGAAAAAATTAATAAAAAATTAATAAGTTAAATAATATTATATGTTTTTAACAAAAAAAATGATTTTATCATTTTAAGAGAAAACTTTAACTTCAAAAAGATGTTATTCTTAACATTGTGTTAACTTTTTAAGATAAAAATGTTATATTTTTGCTGAAATTTAATAAACAAACAATATGAAAAAATTATTAAAGTTGTTTTCTGTGCTGGCGGTGTTATTCTGCGCTAACCCTAATATTTATGCACAGGGTAACACTAATTCCTCTATTAGTGGTAATGTTTACGACAAAGATTCTCAAACCTTACCGGGTGCGTCAATTCTTGCGGTTCACACACCGTCTGGGACACGTTATTCTGCATCAACTAACGGTACAGGTAATTTTAGTATATCAAATATGAGAGTTGGTGGGCCATACATGGTTACTATAACATTTGTAGGTTTCTCAAATTTTATATACAACGATGTTTATCTTCAGTTAGGTGAAAACAAAACATTTAAAGTTGTTTTGACAGAAGAGTCAAATGAATTGCAAGAAGTTATAGTAAAATCTTCAAGAGATAATACTTTTAATTCACAAAGAACAGGAGCTCAAACAGTAATCAATTCAGATAAAATTAAATCATTACCTTCTTTATCTAGAAATATTTCTGATTTCGCAAGATTAACACCTCAAGCTCAATTAAGAGGAGACGACGTTTTATCTATTGGTGGACAAAACAACAGATTTAACGCAATCTATATTGACGGAGCTGTAAGTAATGACGTTTTTGGATTAGCCGCAAATGGAACAAACGGCGGTCAGACAGGAGTAAGTCCTATCTCAATTGATGCAATTGAGCAATTTCAAGTTAGTGTTGCTCCTTATGATGTAAAATTATCTGGTTTTGCCGGTGGAGCAATCAGTGCAATCACACGTTCAGGAACAAATAATTTTGAAGGTTCAGCTTATTTCTTGAACAGAGACGAGTCTACAGTTGGTAAAACCCCTCCTTCATTGGCAGGAGTAAATGGACGACAAAAATTAGCGGATTTCTCGGCTCAAACTTACGGAGTTCGTGCAGGTGGAGCCATAGTAAAAGATAAATTGTTTTATTTCATTAACTACGAAAAACAAGACAATGAAACTCCACAACCTTTTGATCTGTCAACTTACACAGGTTTATCAGGAAACAGATTAGGAGAATTAAGAACTAAACTTTCTACTTACGGATATGATCCAGGATCTTTCGAAAATAATGTACGAACTTTAGTGAGTGATAAAATCATCGGTAAATTAGACTGGAATATTAATGATAATCACAAATTGTCATTTAAACACAGTTATGTAAAAGCGGAACAATTTTCTCCAAGCCGTTCTTCTGCTACTGCAATTAGTTTTATTAACGGTAGTGAATTATTCAACTCGGTAACTAATTCTACCTCTTTAGAATTAAACTCAAGATTTGGAAATAAATTTTCGAATAATTTAGTTGTTGCTTACACAAATGTTGCTGATGATAGAGATCCTTCTGGAGATCCATTTCCAACAGTACAAATTTTTGATGGAGCTAATCAAAGTATCTTCTTTGGTGCAGAAGGTTTTTCTACTGCAAACTTGTTAGACCAAAAGATTTTGACTATCACTGATAATTTTGAAATCAATGTTGGTATGAATAAAATTACTATTGGTACTCACAATGAATTCTCTCAATCTAAAAACGTTTTCTTTGGAAACAATTTTGGATCTTACAGATATGCTAATTTAGATGCATTTCTAAAAGATGAAAAGCCTAACAGATACATATTGAATTACTCTTTAATCGGAGGAAGCGGTGATGATTCTCAAGGAGCTGCTGAATTCGGTACTAAGCAATTTGGATTCTACTTACAAAATGACATGAGATTGTCTGACAATTTTAAATTGTCTTATGGAGTAAGAGTTGATGTACCAGTTTGGGAAGACGGTTTAGTTAATAATGATTTCAATAACAGAACAATTCCTTTATTGGAAGCTGCCGGTAAAAATTTTCAAGGAGCAAGAGTAGGAGAAAGTATTAATACTACAGCTCATTTTGCACCACGTTTAGGATTTAACTATGATGTGAATGGTAAAAAAGCTACTCAACTTAGAGGTGGTGTAGGAGTATTTACTTCAAGATTGCCATTAGTATGGCCAGGTGGAACTTACAATAACAATGGGGTTACTCAAGGTGCTATTCAAATTACTAGTGCAGCTGAAATGCCAGTTTTCGACCCTAACCCAAGTGTTGATAGTCAGATTATGAATGGAACAGTTGCCTTAGGCCCATTGCCAGGTTCAGGACGTACTGGTGGAAACATTGATTTGTTTGCAAAAGACTTTAAATTGCCACAAGTCTTCAAAGCAAGTTTTGCTGTAGATCAAAAATTACCTTTAGGTTTTGTTTTGACATCTGAGATTACTTATAATGATAACATGAGTGCAGTGACTTATGAAAACTTAAACATTAGAAATTCATCAAGTAACTTGACTGGTGCTGATACAAGACCACGTTACAATGGAAATACTAGAGTTGACCAATCATATTTAGGAGTTTATTTAGGTTCTAATACAAGTGAAGGTAAAGCATATAACGTAGCATTTACTTTAGCTAAAAACTTTAGATCAGAATTCATTGATGCTAATATTTCTGGAACATATTCTTACGGTAAATCAACTGTTTTAATGGATGCAACATCTTCTCAAAACAGTTCCCAATGGAGAAATACTGAAACAGTTAATGGTGCAAATTATTTAGGGCTTTCAAGATCTGATTTTGATCCAGGAAGAAGAATTGTTTCTAATGGTAATGCAACATTAAAATGGAGCAAGTTTACTAAAACTAGAATCGGTTTTTTCTATGAAGGAGCACAAGGAACTCCAATCAGTTATGTTTACAATGATGGAGGCGCTTTACTACAAGATACATTTTCTAATTCTGCTTTAATATTTGTTCCAGCACAGAAATCTGATATAAAATTAGTTGCTGCAAATGGTTTAACACCAGATCAACAATGGGACGCTTTAAGTGCATTTATTGAAGGAAACGAGTATTTAAGAGATAGAAAAGGTACTTATGCAGAACGTAACGGTGACCGTTTAAAAACGAGTCATGTAGTGGATTTAAAATTTGCTCAAGAATTTACGATTAATGTGGGTAAAAAGAAACATACTTTAGAATTTACAGCTGATGTATTTAACTTCACTAATCTTTTAAATAAAAATTGGGGTAAAAGATATTTTACACTTAATGACCAAGTTCAGTTGTTAAGATTAGTAGGTAGTGTTCCTGCTAATGCTGCGCCTTCATTTAGTTATGACCCAAGAGTTGGTAACAGCATCAATCAAGTTGATGATGTAGGTTTGAACTCATCAAGATGGCAAATGCAAACCGGTGTTCGATATACGTTCAACTAGTTTAGTTTAAAATAATTTAACCCTCATTTCAATTGAAATGAGGGTTTTTTTTATGTCTTTTTTTATTATATTTGTTAAAACAAAAACAATATTTATGTACGATTTTATTCAAAAATTCCATTCCGGTTGGGCTTATTTAGCACTTTTAGTATTAGTGGTTGCTGTTGTTAACTCCTTTTTCGGTATGTCTTCTAAAAAAGATTTCACTTCAAAAGATCGAAAAATCGCATTGTTTGCTTTGATAGCAATTCACATTCAATTATTAGTTGGTATCATTTTATACTTTGTGTCACCATTAGGTTTAGCATCATTTGGACAAATGGCTGACAAAGCTTTACGCTTAACATCTTTAGAACATCCATTGATTAATATCATTGCAATTGTGTTGATCACGATAGGCTGGTCAAAACATAAAAAGTCATTGACAAGTGAATCTAAATTTAAAACTTTTTCTATTTTTTACGGTCTGGGTTTACTACTTATTTTGAGTAGAATACCATGGAATATGTGGTTATAAAAACCGAATAAAGCTCTAGAAATAGGGCTTTTTTTATCTGGGTATGGTTTTTGTTT
>JACMPO010000178.1 GCA_014377455.1 Flavobacterium sp. | reverse complement strand
CCAACACATCCAACACATCCAACACATCCAACACATCCAACACATCCAACACATCCAACACATCCAACACATCCAACACATCCAACACATCCAAGTAATTTCTCACAATCAGCTATAAATGATTAGTTTAGAACTCAAAATGTTTTGTAATAATTCCGTGTTTAAGTGACGGAAAACACTGAAAAACCATCTTGAAATTACTCCAAAAAAAAGAGGACTCTAAATCCTCTTGCTATTCCTTTTCAAAACCTTTCGATAACTCCATAGTGTTGACTTCCTGTAATCGGTTCTCCCGATAGAAATCGGGACAAGCTGTTCAACGCGGGTTGCATTGTTAAGCTTACAGCCGCAACGAATCATTAGCTGTTAACTGTTGTATTTATTTTTTACTAATAGGATTGTATCAAAACGTCAGTCGGAATATTTAATCCGTTATGCAATTGACGAATCATTTCTAATGATAGTTTTCTTTTTCGGTTCAAAATTTCACTTGCTCGACTTTTAAACCCAACAATTTTTGCTAAATCATTTTGATTATAACCCATTTGTTCCATTCGGAATTTTATTGCCTCAATTGGATCAGGCAAACTAATCGGAAAATGTTCGTTTTCATATTGGTCAATTAAGATTCCCAAAAGTTCGAATTCATCGCCTTGTTCAGTTCCTCTTTTTGCGTCAAAAATTATTTCAAGTCTTTCCAATGCTTGATTATAATCGTTTTCTGTTTTTATAAGATTTATGTTCATAATCTAAATTGTGTTTGCGTTAATTTTATCATATTCTGCGTGAGTTCCAATAAATCGAATCCAAACTATTTGATATTCGTAACTTATTTTTACTATCAATCTGTAATTATTTCCTTTTATGTTAAAATCTACTCGGTTATCATTCAGAATACTTGCGCTTGGATATTCTTTTTTTATTTGGTTCTGATTTTCCAATTCGGCTTTTTCTGCTTCACGAAACCACGCTTTTAATAGTTGTTCACAATCTTCGTGCTTTTCCCAAAAACCTCTCAGTATTTTTTTCGCAACTACTCTCAAATCTTTTTTCACAAAGATATAAATTATTTACCAATTTGGTAACAATCAAAATTTTATTTTAAAGATTTTTGGTTTTTGCAGTTTTTGGGAACATAACAGTTAACGTTCCGCCAATAGGAGGATTTGCGGCTAATGGAAATAATTCTTTCCATTTTAACAAAACGAAAATACGAAAATAAACGTTCGCGAAACCGAATAGTTAGCAATTGCACTTATTGGCTGTTAACGATAGCTTTGCTTATTTATAAAGTTATGCAAATTCCAATATGATCGCTCAAAACTTTATCTTCATTCCAAATCTCGATATTCACTTTTCGTAAATTTAAGCGTGCAACACATCACTGGGATATCGCGCCAAGAACTGCAAATGAACAATTTAGAAGATAAAATTGGGACAGAAAATCCGATTCGTTTTATTGACGCTTTTACAGAGCATATTCCCCTTGAATTCCTTGGATTTACAATTCAAACAATCAAAAGCAAAGGTCGCTTGCGTTTCGATACAAAGGTCTTTCTTAAAATCTATTTATTTTAAGCATTATATCAATCTTATAATTACAGAATTGCAAATAGTTAACTGAAAAAGAACTTGTCTTAAAACGATTATTCTAAAGTTTATAGAAAAGGTTTTTGTGGAAAATTTTAGAAAAAAGAGGGTTTTGTCATAGCCTGAAGTTTTGCAGCTTGGAGAAGTGGCGAATTTCGTAACCGTATATTTTTCAGTAATTTTAAATTTCTTGCAGAAGGTAAGCGTGAATTTACCATAAAATTCGCAATCTTGCCAAACCGCTGCTAGTCGTTCGACTTATTGTTGATTTAAATGACTTCATTCTAAATAATTAATGATATATTTGCATACTAATTATAATAATAATTTTAAATTTTTTAATTATGAAAGTCAAATTTGTTTACATTACACTTATTTTCTTTTTAACTGGTTTGTTTTTAAATTCATGTTCAAAGGATGATAAGGCGCTTCCAATGATTACATTT
>JACMPO010000177.1 GCA_014377455.1 Flavobacterium sp. | reverse complement strand
ATTTTACCGCTTCTGGATTTAATTTCCTGAATGTTACTTACTACTTTATCATAATGGGTTTGCTTTGGAGCAATAACCACTACGGGCATTTTTTCGTCAATAAGTGCAATTGGTCCGTGTTTCATCTCTGCAGCAGGATAACCTTCGGCATGAATATATGAAATTTCTTTAAGCTTTAAGGCTCCTTCAAGAGCGACAGGAAAATTATATCCTCTACCTAAATACAAACAATTTGGTGCATCTTTATAAATTGAAGCAATTTGTTTTGCGATTTCGTTAGTAATTTTTAATGCTTCTGCAACTTTTTCTGGAATTAATTCTAATTCTTGCAGATATCTAAAATAGTCCGTGTTGGAAAGTGTTCCCTTTGCTTTTGCAAGACGCAACGCAATCATTGTTAAAACTGTAATTTGGGTTGTAAATGCTTTAGTTGACGCAACACCAATTTCTGGTCCAGCATGTGTGTAAGCTCCAGCATGTGTTTCCCGTGATATAGAGGAACCTACAACATTACAAACTCCAAAAACAAAAGCACCTTTTTCTTTAGCGAGTTTTATTGCGGCTAAAGTGTCTGCTGTTTCTCCTGATTGGGATATGGCTATTACCACATCTTTTGAAGAAATTATTGGGTTTCTATATCTAAATTCTGAGGCATATTCTACTTCAACTGGGATTCTAGTAAATTCCTCTAAAATATATTCAGCGACCAATCCAGCATGCCATGAAGTTCCACAAGCAATGATAATTATTCGGTCCGCGTGAAGAAACTTTTCAAGATTATCCTCAATTCCTGACATCTGAATTATTCCAGAATTTGCATGAAGTCTACCTCTATAAGTATCTTTTATAACATTAGGTTGCTCATAGATTTCTTTAAGCATAAAATGCTCATAACCGCCTTTTTCAATTTGCTCTAAATTCATTTGAAGTTCCTGAATATAAGGATCTACAAGCGAGTCATCTTTAATTTTTCTAATTTTTAATGGTTTATGTAAACGCACAATGGCCATTTCTTCATCTTCTAGATATATAGCATTTGTGGTATATTCAATGAACGGTGAGGCATCTGACGCTATGAAATATTCATTTTCACCAACACCTATTGCTAACGGACTTCCAAGTCGGGCTACAATTATTTCATCAGGATTTTTTTTGTCAAAAACGCAAATGGCATAAGCTCCAACTACTTGGTTTAAGGCAACTTGTACCGCTTTTCCTAATTTAAGTTTATCCTTTTTTTGAACATCTTCAATTAAATTAATTAAAACTTCGGTATCTGTATCAGATGTAAAAACGTAACCTCTTTTTATTAATTCTTTTTTTAATGGTTCATAATTTTCTATAATCCCATTATGAATTATAACTAAATCTCCTGAATTTGAAACATGTGGATGAGAATTCACATCATTAGGCACACCATGAGTTGCCCATCGTGTGTGGCCCATTCCGATGGTGCCATTAGTGGTAATTTCTTTAGCTTTTATCTCTAAATCAGAAACTTTTCCTTTTGTCTTTGCAATTTTTAAATCTTTCCCGTCAAAAAGCATGACACCTGCACTATCATAACCTCTGTATTCTAAACGTTTTAATCCTTTTATAACAATTGGAAACGCTTCTCTATGTCCTATATAACCTACAATTCCACACATAATATTTTACTTTAATCAGGTTTAGTATAATAAACTTCTAATTTTATTTTTTTATCGTCTGGCACATTTGAATTTGTTCCATATAAAACAGTTCCTAACGGGTTTATAACAGACATTACAGGAATATATTTAGAAGATTTATTTTCTAACATTCCTGATAATGGATTTATTTCTAAATAATTAAAAGGCGATTTCAAATAAGCGCTGGAAGCATTCAAAATATTTTCGGTAACTACCAACCCAAGTCTTACATTGGTAGTGTCTTTTACATTAGTCACATTACCATTTTTAACCAGACTTCTCAGATAGTTAGTAATCCTTACTTTGTATACGTATCCTTTTGCGTCACCCGATTTCTTCTTGATAATTCCACCATGAATGAACTTGTTATATTTTGTACTAGTACTTGTAGAACTATCATAGAAATAATCAATAATTGGGCGATGGTTGGTTAAATCATATAGGTAAATTCTATTTGGCTCAGTAGTTGATGCCATGGCTGTTTTATCTATGTAAAACGATAAACTAGCATCATTAATAAGAATATTTTTAGATCTAAAATCGTTCAATTCACTTGATGTTCCATTTGGATACCCACCAAAAAGTTTGATGACCGCCATTGATCCCGAACCACCTTTTAAATAAAGTTTTTCATCTCCAGAAGTAGTATTTGGATTCGAAACTGCAGTGGTGTACGTTGAATTGAAATTGTTATTGTAAAAATTTATCGAATTTCCAGATAAATTTAATATTAGAGTCTTTTTTACTTGGGTAACATCAGTAGCAGAAGTGTCGTCTTTATACACTATGTAAATTCTTCCTTGTGAAAAATTCATTCTTGCTAAAGCACCTTGATCGGGCGAATCTGTAGTGTTATCAACTTTAAAATACAACCCTCTAAAATAATTTTTAAACCCATCAGCATTATATCTATTAGAAGCTGGTGTGTTAAAAATTTTATTATAAAAATAGTTTTTATTAAGATTAACAAACATTCCTGGATTAGCTCTTTCTCTTACTGCATCAACGCCTGGTGTACCTGGAGTTCCATCAGCTTTATTTTTATAGTAAATTATTTGATTGCTCTTGAATTCAAATTGATCATTTTCACTTGCATCCGAAGTATCGTTTAATCGAATGCCACCATTTCCTAAAAATGGGTCAAAATCTGATTGTTGATCAGAATAGTATCTTTGCTGTTGGGTGAATCCTTGGTTTGGATCAAAATTCTCAATAGGTTTTGTGCATTCAAATATGCTCAACTTAATTTTATTAGCGCCTTGAATAGAATCCAACTGAAAAGTAGAATTTCCAGAATCGGTATCTGTTGCCAAAACTCGAGAAAAATAGGGAACATATAAGTAAACAGAATCTATTTTACTTGCATCTACATGATAAAACGTTGGCTGATAAACCGCTAAGGTTACTTGAGTTAAAAAACTTGCTTTGGTTTTTCCGAAAACAGGATTGTTATAATATCCTAATAAGTTTGTAGGCAAATTATTAGTTTGAACGGGACCAAGTGCCTGATTGTAAGCTACCACATCTGATGATAAACTGTCTAAACCGTAATGATCATTGCCCACAATATCGGCTCCTAATTGGTTATAATCTTTATCACAAGAGGCTAAAAGAATGATTATAAAGGTAACTACTAGAGATTTTGCTAAAAAATTAAATTTCATTTTTATTAATTATTACATTTGAATTAGAGCATATTTTTGTAAAATGAAGTATATGCCTGTGCAAATTCTTCTTTCGGTGTGAAAGATAAAAAAGGTTTATTTGAAGATTCTATAAATTTTGTTAAACTATCAGAGAGGTTTTGAGATGCAATTATCACAGCATCAGAATGTTGAATCGAAGTTTTAATTAGGTTTTCATAATTTGGAGTTTCTAAATAGGCAATTGCATCAGCAGGAATTCCATCAAACTTAATTTTGTTAGTCATTTCATGATCTAAACTTCCATCAAAAGATTGACTATAAACCGAACTTACAATCTTAGTTTGCGAAAACAAAGCTTCATCTTTGTAAAAATGCTTCATGTAAACAGGTAGCATCGATGCCATCCATCCATGAACATGAATAATATCGGGAACCCAATTTAATTTTTTAACCGTTTCCACGACTCCTTTTGCAAAAAATATGGCACGTTCGTCATTATCTGGATACAGTACTCCATCTTCGTCTGAGAATGTTGCTTTTCGTTTAAAATATTCATCGTTGTCAATAAAATAAACTTGAATTCGCTCTTTTGGAATTGACGCCACTTTTATTATTAAAGGCATGTCAACATCGTTTACTACAAGATTCATCCCAGAAAGTCTAATTACTTCATGTAACTGATGTCTTCTTTCGTTGATATTTCCATATCGTGGCATAAAAATTCTGATTTGTCCTCCCTGATCATTAATCATTTTAGGCACATCATAAGACATTAACGAAACTTCATTTTCTGCCAAATAAGGTACAACTTCAGATGATACATATAATATCCTCTTGTCTTCCATATATTGAATTATTTATTTTACTGCAATAAAAAGCATGCAAAATTACGAAATTTTATGTAGATAAATACTAAAATAGTAAGTTTGTAGCCTATTTCAAACTTTGAGCAATGTTGATTTTCAATAAAAAAACCGATTTACAACATTTTTTAGAATCAAAAAAGTCGTCCACAACAACTATTGGTTTTGTACCAACTATGGGTGCATTGCATTTGGGTCACTTATCATTATTGAAAAAATCAATATTTCAAAATGACATTACTGTGATAAGTATTTTTGTAAATCCTACTCAGTTTAACAATCCTGATGATTTGAAAAAATACCCACGAACTCTAGATGCTGATGTAGAAAAAATAAAATCTGTATCAGAAAATATTTTGATTTATGCTCCAGATATTACTGATATTTACAATGATAATGCTACAACAACTCACTTTAATTTTGATGGATTAGAAAATCAAATGGAAGGAAAATTTCGTCCTGGCCATTTTGACGGAGTTGGTACTGTTGTAAAAAAATTATTTGAAATTGTAAAACCCACCAATGCTTACTTTGGAGAAAAAGATTTTCAACAAATGCAAATCATCAAAAAATTAGTATCTAAAAATAAAATTCCTGTAAACGTTATTGGTTGTGAGATTTTCAGAGAAAAAAACGGCTTGGCAATGAGTTCTCGTAACGAACGGTTAACGAATCAAGAAAAAGAAAAAGCATCCTTAATTTACAAAACACTTACTCAGGCAAAGACGTTATTTAGCTCAAAAACTGCACAAAAAGTTGGAGAATATGTGACTAAAGAATTTAAAAAGCATCCCGAATTTGAATTAGAATATTTCGAAATTGCGGATGAGGCTACATTAAAGTCGTGTATTCGAAAAAACAAAAACAAAAAATACAGGGGATTTATAGCTGTTTTTATCAATAAAATTAGATTGATAGATACAATTTCATTCTAAATTAAAAAATAATAATACCTTTGCACCATGCAAATTCAAGTAGTTAAATCTAAAATTCATCGCGTCAAAGTTACTGGCGCCGATTTAAATTATATAGGAAGCATCACCATTGATGAGTCATTAATGAAAGCTTCAAACCTAATAGAAGGAGAAAAAGTTTCCATTGTGAATATCAATAACGGCGAGCGGTTTGAAACTTATGTTATTACAGGTGCACGCGATTCTGGTGAGATTACTCTAAATGGTCCAGCAGCACGAAAAGTTCAAACTGGAGACATTATTATCATAATTTCTTATGCTACTCTTGATTTTGAAGAAGCCAAAACCTTCAAACCTTGGCTCGTTTTTCCTAATGAAAACGATAATTCTTTGAAATAAAATTTGTGAAAGAAACTATTAGCAAATGGTTGTCGATTTTACTTCCTGTTTTTTTAGGAATATTTCTTATAGTTTACCAATACAATTCATTTTCCAAAAGTCAAATTCTCGAAATAGAAGGTTATTTCAAAAATGCAAATTATTTTTTTGTTTTTTTGGCACTTTTGGTTGCTTTTTTTGGCAATGCTTTGCGAGCGTACCGTTGGAAATATATGTTGACTCATTTGGGTTACGATTCTAGTTTTCAAAATAATTTTATGGCCGTTAATATTGGCTATTTATTGAATTTAACTGTTCCAAAATCCGGTGAAATTTCTAGAGCTTTAATTGTAAAAAAATACAATAATATTCCATTTGATAAAGGTTTTGGCACCATCGTTGCCGAGCGAGTAATAGATATGTTTTTCTTGATTTTTTTTATGCTTCTTGCCGTTATTCTTCAATTTGATATTATTAAAACTTTTATTTTTGACAAATTACCTTTAAAATCGTTGGTAATTATCATGCTTATTACTGGAGTTTTTTTTATTGGTATGTTATTGATTTATAAATATTCCAAATTAAAACTTGTGCTGTTTATAAAAACTAAACTCGTAGGATTAAAAGAAGGTTTATTAAGTATTTTTTACATGAAAGATAAATGGATTTATTTGTTTCAAACATTTCTTATTTGGGCATCTTACTTGATTACTTTTTATCTGGCAACTTTTGTGGTTTCAGATACTATTTCACTATCTTTTAGTGCCATCATAACCTCGTTTGTAGTAGGAAGTATTGCAATTGCATTTACTAATAGTGGTTTTGGATCGTATCCGTTTTTAATTTCAAAAGTATTGGTTTTTTATGCCGTAGTAGAAACTGCTGGCAACGCTTTTGGGTGGATTATTTGGACTTCTCAAATGCTTTTAGTTTTGTTTTTAGGACTTTTATCTTTTGTTTTAATTCCGATATTAAACCGAAAATAATATGGAAGATATATTAATAATCTCTAATTATTATCCTCCAGAAAAAGGCGCAGCAGCAAATAGAATTGAACAACTTGCTAAAAAATTATATTTAAATAACTACAAAGTTTCTATCCTGTGCCCATTAGCAAATTATCCCAAAGGCGCATTATTTCCAGAATATAAAGGGAAATTTTCAATCACTGAAAACCGCGAAAATATAATTATAAAACGCCTCTGGATTTACCCAAGTGTTAGTAAAAATATTGCCGTCAGAATTTTTTCTGTTTTGTCGTTTGCTGTTTCCCTATTTTTTTATTTACTGTTTAAAAAAACACCTCATAAAGTAGTAATACAATCACCTCCACTTTTACTTTCGTTTATTTCAGTATTGGTTTTGAAACTGAAAAACAAAAAAATAATTCTTAATATTTCCGATTTGTGGCCTTTGGCTGCGATAGAATTAAAAGTATTGCAAGAAGGTAGTTTTTCACATAAATTTTCATTGTTTTTAGAACGCTTTATTTATAAAAAATCTGATTTAATTTTAGGTCAATCCAATGAAATAATAACTCATGTTCACACGATAGTTCCTGATAAAAAATGTTATTTATACCAAAATTTTCCAGACCACAATAATGATGAATGCAAGTTCGAGATCTCTGAAAATCAAACCATCAAACTTTTTTATGCTGGACTTTTAGGAATTGCACAAGGCGTTTTGGAATTATGCGAAAAAATAAATATCCAAAATTTGAATTTGGAATTGCATCTTTTTGGAGATGGCGCTGACAAAGCTCAAATTGAACGTTTTATTGAATTAAATCCTAATAGAAAAATATTTTTCCATGGCATGTTGGATCGAGAATCGCTACATAAAAAATTACAAACATTTGACATTGCAATTGTGCCTTTAAAAACCAGAATTTACGGCTCAGTTCCTTCAAAAATTTATGAATATAGTGCGCTTGGATTTCCAATTTTATACTTTGGTGGCGGAGAAGGAGAAGTTATCGTAACCGAAAATAATTTGGGATGGGTAGCCATTGTAGAAAACTATATAGACTTAAACGAAAAATTAATAGAAATATCAAAAGTGAGCAAAGGAGACTTAGAACAGATGAAGCAATCCGTTTTTAATCAAGCTAAAAAAGCATTTAATTTAGACCAACAAATCCAAAAATTAATTGCGGAAAATGTATTTTAATAGGCTTTGTCTTCGCCTTTAATTGCGTTTAAAATTGTCAAAAATATAATTTTTAAATCTAACGCCAGCGACCAATTTTCGAGATAAAAAATATCATATTTTACTCTGTTGATAATATCATTTTCGTTTTCAACTTCACCTCTATAACCATTTGTTTGCGCTAGTCCAGTAATTCCTGGTTTAATAAAATGACGAACCATAAATTTATCTACACGTTTTGCATACATTTCGGTATGACTAACCATGTGCGGTCTTGGTCCTACAACCGACATATCGCCAATTAAAACATTAAAAAACTGCGGTAACTCGTCGATACTAGTTTTGCGAATAAACTTACCAATTTTAGTAATTCGCGGATCATTTTTAGAAACTTGTTCCAAATCGGCAATTTCATTTATAGTCATGGATCTGAATTTATAACAATCAAATTCATGATAATTTAGACCATTTCTTTTTTGGGTAAAAAATATGGATCCTTTGGATTCCCAAAGAATAAAAAATCCCAAAATTGGCACTAACCATGTAAGCACTCCAATAATAATTATTAATGAAAATAAAATGTCGAAAACGCGTTTTACAATTTTATTAATTTGAACATCCAAAGGAATATTCCGCAAAGAAACTATTGGAATGTAGCCGTAATAATCTAAAATTAAATTCCGGGCAGTTACTTCTTTCTCGTCGGGGAGGAATTTTAATGTTTTTAAATTATTATCTGTAAAATCGACAAAATTATTTACATCTGTATTGGACAAATCGGCCAAGGCACAATATATTTCATCAATTTTATTTTTAGCTACAAAATCAAAGCAATCCTGAATTTGTTGTTTTTTAGACGTTTTTAAATCAAATGTTTTTTCTAGTTTATATCCATAATTTGGATTATCATTAAAAAAATCTACCAGTTGAGCTATATTTTTATCCTCGCCAACAATTACTACTTTTCTGTAATTTCCCCCAAAAACTACTCTGAATTTTCTAAGAAAATAGTAAACAAAAAGTTTCTCGAAAGCAATAAGCAACATTGCTACCGATACAAATTGAATTATTACAGAAGGTTCTGAAAATTTTAAAAAATAACCAATATAGGCAAAGTTTACTATTGTAAAAACCACATATTGCTTGATGATTTTTGTGACGATTTCTGACGCTTTTGTAAAACGGTACACTTCGTAAAAGCCAACATTCAGCGAGATTATAATCCAAGAAAAAGATACAAAAAGATGATAATACAACCCATTAAGGGAATTTATCAATAAGTGGTATGCTAAAAAATTTATGATAATTAAATCTAGCACATAGGAAAACGGTCTGATGTAAATGGAAAATCGGCCTGTATGTCTTTGCACTAGGAAATATATTTAGTAAAATCTTTGTGTTCTTCTTTGAGTAATTCTTCGGTTGAAAGCGATTTAAAATACGCATAAGTGATTTTCATTCCTTCTTGTCTGGAAACTTTGGCGTCCCAACCTAGAATGGATTTTGCTTTGCTAATGTCTGGTTGACGTTGCAACGGATCATTTATTGGAAGTGGAAAATAAACTACTTTCTGGTTTGTTCCTGTAAGTTTTATAATTTCTTCGGCAAAATCTTTAATCGTAATTTCGTCTGGATTTCCAATATTTACTGGATACACATAATCAGAATGAAGCAATCTGAAAATTCCTTCTACTTGGTCGTCAACATAACAAAATGATCTAGTTTGCATACCATCACCAAAAATAGTTAAATCTTCCCCCCTCAAAGCCTGACCTATAAACGCAGGAATTACTCGACCATCATTAAGACGCATTCGTGGTCCGTAGGTGTTAAAAATTCGTACTATTCGAGTTTCAACCCCATGAAAAGTGTGGTAAGCCATTGTGATAGATTCTTGAAAACGCTTGGCTTCATCATAAACTCCTCTTGGTCCAATGGTGTTTACGTTACCATAATATTCTTCGGTTTGCGGATGAACCAATGGATCTCCATATATTTCAGATGTGGAAGCAATTAAAATTCGAGCTTTTTTAACACGGGCTAATCCTAATAAATTGTGCGTTCCTAATGAGCCAACTTTAAGGGTTTGAATTGGTATTTTTAGATAATCAATTGGACTTGCAGGAGATGCAAAATGCAATATATAATCTAAATTTCCCGGGACATGAACAAATTTGGTTATATCATGATGATAAAACTCAAAGTTTTCAAGTTTAAAAAGGTGTTCAATATTTTTTAAATCACCCGTAATTAAATTGTCCATTCCTATTACAAAATAACCTTCGGCAATAAATCGATCGCAAAGATGTGAGCCTAAAAACCCTGCAGCACCTGTTATTAATATTCTTTTCATTTGGTTATTGGTTTAAACTTATTGTCATCTTGAGGAATTAAATTAAAAATACAATAGAATATTATAAAAAAAACGATACCTCTCTGCCTACAGAAAAATGATTCTGATAAAAATAAAATAATCATGGATACAGCAAAAACAATGTGCAAAAAATCTTTTGATATCCATGCGTTTTTAATATTTCTGATCAACATCAATATTAAAACCAAAAAACCAAAAACTCCCAATTCTGAAAACGTTTGAATGTACTGGTTATGAAAATTAAACTCACCATATCCTGGATATAGTTTGTGCTGAATAGCTTTATCTCGAATTTGGTTTTGTGATGCTTCTAATCCAAATCCTGTGAAAAACACTTTTTTTTCTTTTATTAGTTCATTAAATATTCTAAACTGATAAACTCTCAGTGCAGTGCCTGGAAAAAAATTATTTGCTTGAAATTCCTTGTTTACCCAAGCTTGCTTTAAACTAATATTGTACACTTTTTCATTTTTGTTGCCTAGCGATGTATTAATTGTATTGTCAACAAAAGCAGTTTCATATTCTAATAAAAACCTATCTTTAACCTCCTTTACAAAAAATAATGAAAAAATCACAAAACCAAATACAGCGATAATTGTTAAAGATTTTATTCCTTTTGGGATAGGTGCAAAAAAAGAGTAATAGCAAATTATCATTATAAAATCAATAGTAATGACACTTTTTGAAGACAGCAGAAAAATAAATAACGAAAGTATAAACAGACTAACTTTATCCCAGATACTTTTTTTAGTTAGCGAGATAAAATAAAAAAGAGCAAAAGAAACAAAAATAGAAACATAAATAGCGTTAAGCTCTATTGTTACTAATTCATGATAAAAAAATACTGAACTGTTTTTTGTTTGAAAATATTTGAAAGTAGCACGAAATAAATAATAAAGTGCGCAAATTATCATGGAGAAACTATACAGTCTAAATACTTTATAAGCATCAATTTTATTTAATTTTGGAATAAATGAAAATACTAAAGGAATAAATAAAAAAGGTAATTCTTTCTGTAAGCCACTTAATGTTGCGCCTTGATCTTCTGTCCAAAATACTGACAATAACATTATTACATATAATAATAAAGGTAAGATTAAAATATAAGTAAGATTAAAATTTGCTTTTTTAAAGAAAAAAAATGATGTTACAACAAAAGCAATTAGTGTTAAACTAATAAAAATGGTTTTAAGCGGAATTGAAATTAAAATTGAAGCTAAAAGATATAATAATACAGAAGGATTTTTAAAAAAATTACCTGTTCTTGGCAACGCAGTCCTGAAAAAGCTGTAAATATTTTCCATTTATTATGCTCCAATTGAAATCGGTTTCAATTGCTTTAAAATTGTTTTGAATCAATCGCAAGTTATCATTTTTTTTAATTTTTTCAATTATATTTTTTACTTCTTCTGGATTAGAAAAATAATACGCATTATCCTTTAAAATTGCTTTGTTAAACTCGTTATTGTGAGCAATTATTAATCCGCCAGAAGCCATTGCTTCTAACAGGGAAGGATTTGTCCCTCCGACGGAATGTCCATGAAAATAAAGGTTAGAATAATACCTTAAATTATTTAAATGTTCTAGGTTATAAACTGCACCAATAAATTGAATATTATTGTGATTTTTGAACTTATTTTTTAAGTAAATTCCAAATTTTGTGTCATGATTTCCAATCACTAAAATAGTGGTTTCATCCGATGATAATACTACGCCATCTAAAATAGTTTCAATATTATTTTCGGGTTCTAATCGCGCCAATATTATATTATATTTGTGTTTTTCAACATTGTAATTTGAAATAGATGACTCAACTGGGTTCAAAAATTGATGTGCACCATATGCTATATACGTGGATTCTTTTAAGTATTTGTTTTTAATATAATTTTGAATGCCTATAGAATCTGACACCAAATAATCACCACTGTTTACGGCTAGTTTTTCGGCGAAAAGTAGAATTTTTTGAACTGCTTTGGAGTATTTTGTTCGCTTCCACTCTAACCCGTCCATATTAGTAATTAGGATTGGTTTTTGGGGTAATAATTTATTCCAAATGGAACTGCTGGTGTAACCAAGTTGTAAAATAATATCAAAATTGTGTTTATGTAAATCGATGATACAATTTAAGTCATATATAAATTGCCCTGCAGTTCCAATCTTAAATTCTGGATCATATTTATGAATAATATGTACTCCTTTAAAAACATTCTCTTGATAGGGATGATTATGTGAGTTATAAACATATACTTGGTGTCCATTTTCGACTAAAAACACAGAGAAATATTCTGCAAATTGCTCAAAGCCACCATAAAAATTGGGGAT
>JACMPO010000176.1 GCA_014377455.1 Flavobacterium sp. | reverse complement strand
TTAATGTAATGATTTATAAATTATTAAAACTTACTTAACTGAATTTAACTTTAAATCTTCTAACGAAATTATTTCTAATGCTTTGAGATTTGTAGCTTCTAAAATAACCGGTGGTGCAACGCCAGCTTTTAATGCTTCTTTCCATCTGTTGGCACATAAACACCAAACATCGCCCGACTTTAAACCAGGAAATCCAGAATTTGTGTTTGGACTTATTAAATCGTTTCCTTTAGATTTTGAGTAGTTTAAAAATTTGTCAGTCATTACCGCTGCAACCACATGAATTCCAGCATCGTCAATGCCAGTTGAGCAAAATCCGTTTCTGTAAAAGCCAGTCATTGGATTAATACTTGCAATTTCTAAATGGTTTCCAAATACATTTTTATCTGTCATTTTTGTTTTGTTTTTCAAGAGTATTTCTGGGTTATTTTCTTTGCTAATTAAACAATTAGGTTTACTTAACTCCTTAGTTTGACCCAAAACTAAACCAGAAAATAGCACGAAAATAAATACACATTTGTACATGATTTTAATTTTAAATTATTGAAACACCATTTGAATTTATTGCTGAAATGTAAATGTCAAATTTTATTCCTGTTTTTAAATAACTTTCATTCATTGAATGCGCCACTTTTTCAGCAATTTCTTGGCTTTTGCACAAAGCAAAAATACTTGGTCCAGCACCAGAAATTCCTGAACCTAAAGCACCATTTTGTACAGCAACATTTTTTACATTATCAAAATTAGGAATTAAATGTTTTCGAAAAGGTTCAATTAAAACATCTTGTAATGAACGACTGATTAACTCATAATCGGAAGTATACAAACCAGCAATTAATCCGCCGAGATTTCCCGTTTGTGTAATGGCATTTTTTAAAGACACATTTGGCGATAAAACCGCACGAGCATCAGCTGTTTTGACTTCAATATTTGGATGTAATACTACTGCAACCAATTCATTTGGAGAATTTATCTTAATTATATCTAAGGGATTGTAGCCTCTTACTAATGTAAATCCGCCGAAAATACAAGGTGCAACGTTATCGGCATGTTCACTTCCGCTCGCAAGCGCTTCTCCTTTCATCGCAAAATTTACCAATTCCAGTTTACTAAAAGGTCGACCAAGTAATTCATTAATTCCAAAAACAGCTCCAGTAGCACTAGCAGACGAACTTCCGATGCCACTTCCAGCTTTTATTTTTTTGTGGATTTCAATTTCAAAGCCATAGTCTAAATTCAAATTTTTAATTAGTGCTAAACCCGCTACTCCTGCCACATTTTTTTCAGTTTCCAATGGTAAATCGGCACCTGTAATTTTAGCGATTTTGATACCTTTTTCGGGAGATTTTCGGATAATCATTTCATCGCCAATTCCTTCTAGGCATAAACCCATTACGTCAAATCCACAATTTAGATTGGCTATTGTTGCTGGGCAGAATATTTTAATACTAGTCATAAAGTCTTAAAGTTTGAAGTTCTTAAAGTCAAAAATGTCTTAATTAGCAGGAAAGTTTTTAACTTTAAACTTTAAGACTTTTTACTAAATTATACATTTCCAATACGAATAACATCCGCAAAAATCCCAGAAGCCGTAACTGCTGCACCCGCACCAGCACCTTTGATGATTAATGGTTGGTCGATGTATCTGTCGGTGTAAAATTCTACAATGTTGTCTTTTCCTTCTAAGTTGTAAAACGGACTTTCTTTTGGAATGAATTGCAAACCAACATTAGCTTTTCCGTTATCGAATGATGCTACAAATTTTAAACGACTATCTTTCGATTTTGCTTCGTCTAAAAGATTTTCAAAATGGGTTGCATTTTTGGTTAACGATTTAAAAAAGTTCTCATTATTAGTTGTTTCCATACATTCTTGCGGCAAGAAACAATTGTTTTCAATAGCTTCAATATCCATTTCATAACCGCTTTCGCGAATTAAAATCAGAATTTTTCTAGCTACGTCAACACCACTTAAATCAATTTTTGGATCGGGCTCTGTAAATCCTTGTAATCCAGCTTCTTTTACTACATCATGAAAACTATAGGTATCACTGAAATTATTAAAAATAAAATTCAAACTTCCCGATAAAACGGCATTAATTTTATTGACTTTATCGCCTGATGCAATTAAATGTTTCAGAGTATCAATAATAGGCAAACCTGCGCCAACATTGGTTTCAAACAAGAATGGAGCATTGTATTTTCGAGAAAGATTTTTTAAATATTTGTAATTTTCAAATTGCGACGAACAAGCGATTTTATTACAAGTAACTACCGCAATATTTTGTTTTAAAAATTGGTCATAAATCGATGCAATTTCTTCGTTTGCCGTAATATCTACAAAAATTGAATTTCGTAAATTTAATGATTTTGCTTTTGAAATAAATTCAGAAACTTCCGCTTTTTCCCCATTTTCTAAAGAATTTTTCCAATCTTTTAAAGAAATTCCTTCTTCATCAAAAAACATTTTACGCGAATTAGACATTGCAATTACGCGTAAATTTATTTTCAGATTTTCTTTCAAGAACTTCTTTTGTTGGTTGATTTGGTCGATAAATTTTTCGCCTACATTTCCAACTCCCATTACGAACAAATTCAACTGTTTGGTGTTATCTTCAAAAAAACGTTCGTGTAATGTATTTAGTGCTTTTTTGACATCTTTTTCGTTGATAACCACCGAAATATTTCGTTCAGATGCACCTTGAGCAATGGCCCGAATATTGACATTATTTTTCCCTAAAGTGCTGAACATTTTACCACTCAAACCTTGATGATTTTTCATGCTTTCGCCCACCAAAGCTACTATGCACAAATCTTTTTCAACAATGCAATGGTCGATTTTGTTTTGTGAAATTTCGAGTTCAAAAGTTTTATCGATTGAAGTTTTCGCTTTTTCGGCATCAGAATTTAAAATTCCAATACAAATAGAATGTTCCGATGACGCTTGCGTGATAAAAATCACATTGATATTCTGATTGGAAAGGGTTTCAAACAGACGTTTTGACGAACCTGCAACGCCTACCATTCCAGAACCTTCAAGGGTTAACAACGCAATGTTACCAATGTGAGTAATTCCTTTTATCGGATTGGCATTCGCATCTGGATTGTTGGAAATTAAAGTTCCATAGGCTTCTGGTTCAAAGGTGTTTTTTATCCAAATTGGAATATTTGCTTTCAAAACAGGCTGAATTGTCGGCGGATACAACACTTTGGCACCAAAATGGGACAATTCCATAGCTTCTTGATAGGAAATAGTTTCAATAGGTTGCGCCTGTTTGACAATTTTCGGATTTGCCGTGAACATTCCGTTAACGTCTGTCCAAATTTCTAGTGAGCTTGCTTTTACTCCATTTGCTATAATTGCTGCGGTATAATCGGAACCACCACGTCCTAAAGTTGTTGTATTTCCCTCGTCATCAGATGCAATAAATCCTGGTAATAAAATTACTTTCGATTTATTGGAACTAAAATAATCAGCAATTAATTTATTGGTAATTTCAAAATCAACAACTGCTTTTCCAAAATTGGAATTGGTTTTAATTAACTCACGGCTGTCTTTAAAATTGCTATTTGGTATGATTTGTTGTAATGCAGTCGCTATAATTTGAGATGATAGAAGTTCTCCAAAACCAGCTATGGCATCAGAAGTTCTGGGAGAAAGTTCTCCTAACAAAAAACAACCATCGAGTAAAGTTTGTAACTGATTTATTTGAGAATTAATTTTAATAGTAAGTTGGTTTTGATTTTCATAATTTACTAATTCTGAAATAGTTGTAAAATGCTTTTGCTTTATTTCTTCAATAACTACCTTATACGTCTCATTTTTAGATGCTGCCTTTGAAGATGCTAAAAGCAACAAATCGGTAACGCCACTCAAAGCAGAAACTACAACCGCAAGCATATTATTTTGAACTTTTTGTTGGATAATTTCGACTGTTAATTTTATGTTTTGGGCATTGGCAACTGATGTCCCGCCAAATTTTAATACTATCATATATACTACTTTGAAACTTATTTATGAATACTTTATATTTATAATTTTATGTAAGCATTTAATCGCTAAAGATAAGTGTGTAAATAGAATTATCAAATTACTTTCTTAAAAAATTACATTATTATAGATAATGTAAAAATCGAAGTCATTTGATTACTATTTGTGTAAAATAAACATCAGATATCTCATTAATTCTATAATTTCAAATTTATAATTGGATTTTGGTAATTTTTTACGGATTTTTGAAGTCAAATATTTATTTTCAATGAAGGATACTCATTATATAAGTTCAGAAATACTACAGTTAGATACTTTACAAACAATAATTTCAAAAAATAAAATCATTGCATTATCAGAAGATGCAAAAAATAATATCCAAAAATGCAGAATTTATTTGGATAAAAAAATGGCATCTACAGACAAGCCTATTTATGGAATAAATACAGGTTTTGGTTCGTTATGTAATTTAAAAATTTCAACTGAAAATTTAGCTCAACTTCAAGAAAATCTGGTTAAATCTCATGCATGTGGCACAGGTGACGAAGTCCCGCAAGAGATTGTTAAAATAATGTTGTTTCTAAAAATTCAGAGTTTAAGTTATGGAAATTCAGGAATCCAATTAGAAACAGTGCAACGACTTATAGATTTTTATAATAATGACATACTTCCCGTTATTTACGAACAGGGTTCGCTTGGTGCGAGTGGCGATTTAGCTCCTTTAGCACATCTGTCTTTACCTTTACTAGGTGAAGGTGAAGTAAATTTTGAAGGCAAGAAAGTCCATTCGTCAAAAATTTTAAAGCAAAATAACTGGAAACCTATTGTTTTGCAATCCAAGGAAGGCTTAGCTTTGTTAAACGGAACTCAGTTTATGAGTGCTTATGGCTGTTTTATTTTAATGAAATCGATAAAATATTCCTATTTTGCAGATGTAATTTCATCTATTTCATTAGAAGCATTTGACGGAAAAATTGAACCTTTTGATGCACTAATTCATAATATCAGACCGCACAAAGGGCAAATTAATACTGCAAAACAAATTAAAGAACTGCTCGAAGGAAGTGAAATTATCAATCAAATAAAACAGCATGTTCAAGATCCATATTCTTTTAGATGTATTCCGCAAGTACATGGAGCTACAAAAGATACAATAGATTATGTAAACTCTATTTTTAAGATAGAAATCAACTCAGTGACTGATAATCCTAATATTTTTGTAGATGAAGATGTGATTATTTCTGGTGGAAATTTCCATGGACAACCTTTAGCTTTAGGACTTGATTTTCTCTCAATTGCACTTTCTGAATTAGGAAGTATTTCTGAACGAAGAACGTATCAATTAATTTCTGGTCAACGTGGTTTACCAGCTTTTTTAATAGATAATCCAGGATTAAATTCAGGAATGATGATTCCACAATACACTGCAGCAAGTATTGCAAGCCAAAATAAACAATTAGCAACGCCATCAAGTGTTGACAGTATTGTTTCGAGCAACGGACAAGAAGATCACGTATCGATGGGTGCAAATGCAGCCACAAAATGTTTGAAAATTTTAAATAATTTGGAGCGAATTTTGGCTATCGAACTTCTAAATGCTTCTCAAGCTATTGAATTTAGAAAACCTCTAAAAACTAGTGCGTTTTTAGAATCTTTTTTAAAATCGTATCGTGAAGAAGTGCCATTTGTTATTGAAGATCGAATTTTACATTATGATATTATCAAGTCGGTAGGTTTTTTAAATAGTTTTATTGTTGATATTAATTTAATCTCAAAAAATTTAACTTAAAAAACTTTGTGTTAAGATTTATAAAGTCTAAAACTAAATTTACAAATATCTGATTAATCAAAGTCACAGATGCAAATAAAAAAAATTGCTTTAATATTTTTATTTCCAATTTTTTGCTTTTCACAAAAAATACAGACCGAAAAATATTCAGTAGACTATTTTGGTGATTTTTACTCAAATTTTCGTCCTTGAAGAGAAAATGGTTTTTCTAGTGGTTACCAAATTAATTATTTAAATAAATCGGTGATTTATTCTGTAAACATTTCAGTAGGTTTAGGTTTAAGCAAAAATTTAGAGAATAAACACGGTTATATTCAAGCCTTTTTGGAATCTGATGTAATAGTTGGAAAAAAATAAAAATAGGAAATTCAATTTCTGTAAATCCACAAATCAGCATTGGTTACTTGCACTATACTAATCATTTTCAAGAATATGTAAAAAACGTAATTGGAGTGCCAGTTCAGTTAAAAATTTTATTAAATGATAATAAAAGAGGTATCTTTGGAAAAATGCCACATGTATTTTTAAATTCTGTTCAAAATAATTATTCACTATTTTTAGTTTTTACTGCTAAACTATAAATAGAATAAATCAATTAAAAGTCAAATGATGTCAAAAATACTAATTACAATATTTTAAGATGAAAAAAAACTTATTTTTTAGCTTTATTATTGACAAATCAAAAAAAACAGTTTACATAGTAAAAGAATACACTGCTAAAAAAGATTTGGTTTGGGATGCTTTTACAAAACAAGAAATTCTGGATCAATGGTGGGCACCAAAACCGTGGAAATCAAAATCTAAATATATGAATTTTGAAGATGGCGGAAAAAGATTTTATGCCATGGTTAATACTGAAGGTGAGAAATATTGGTCTGTGCAAGAATATAATTCTATAATTCCACAAACGAGCTTTAAGATGTTAAATGCCTTTGCCGACAAAGATGAAAACAGAGTTTTGCCAGGATCTGATTGGGATTTTATTTTTTCGGAAAATAATGGTATTACCAAAGTAAGCATTACTATTTACAATGAATCGCTAGAGCGAATGGAACAACAAATTGAGATGGGATTTCAAGGAGGTTTTACCATGACTTTAATTGCTCTGGAAAAAATTTTAGAAAATTCTTCACAAAATAGTATTTCAAACAATAATTAAATTTGTTATTTAAACTACCAATTAGATTTATTAAATTTGTTTAATTACCTTAAAATGAAAAATTTAAAGTATAAATTAATTTTATTTAAAACCTCAAGTTTAAATAAATGTAATAAAAATTTAATTATTTTAATATTAAAATAATGACTACATCAAACAAAATTTTAATTTAGCTTTTTGAATATTAATTTATTACTAATGAAAATTAATTTTAAAAATTTTGTTATTGACAAAAAACTACTTTATTTTTTTAGTATTATCATATTCATAGTTTTATCTGGCACTTTATATTTTCAATTTATAAAAAATAATTCTATTTTAAATATAAAATTCAATAATCCAGTTGAAAATTTAAGTTCAACAGAGAGTGATTTAAAAAATGACTCGTTGTGTAAATTAGGTTTTTGTGCAAATGAAAATATAGTTGTTACAGAAGATGCTCCCGTAAGAAGAACCGCAAATTATGCCAAGTTTAACACTGTTTATAATTTAAAATTTGGTACTGTAATTTATACAAAGAATATCGATGAAAAAAATAATGAAATTAAAAAAGACAGATCATTATTAAACAAAGAAAGAAGATTGAATTATATTGCTGTGTATGCATTAAAACCAATTTTTTTATCAGATAAACCTGTTGGTTATATGCTTGAAGATGATTTTATAGAAAAATCAACTTTTAAAAATTATGTGCCAAAACCAAAAGAAGTTGATCCAATTACACTGGAAACATCAATAAAATCACTTATTGATGAAAATTTAAACATCGATGGTGAATTATTTAATTATGCTAAAGATGGAGATCGTTTTAATAAATCTATTATTTATGGAGATTTTAATGGTGATGAGAATAAAGATTTTGCAATAGTTTTAGACAATTTAGAATTAATCAATTCTGGTATATTAGTATTTTTAAAAAATGATGATACTAACAAATATGATTTGGTTTTTAAAAAATCATATTCCTCAATTTTAACAATAAAACTTTTAGCTAAAGAAACTAAAATAATCGTGAATAACGAAAAGAAATCCTTTCCAATAGACGGATTTCAAATTACAAATACAAATTTAAACTCTTTTAGTTACATTTTCAATAATGAAACTAAATCATTTACTGTTTTTCAGAATTAAATTCATTGTAAACATCTTAATTATTTGGTTTTCATTAAGCTAAAAATGAAATTCTATAATTGTTAATTATTGAATAAAGGCTATATTTACAATCTTAAAAAGTTTAACAAATGCGGATTTCATACAACTGGCTCAAACAATTTTTAAAATTAGATTCAAATTCAGAAGATATCGCATCCATACTTACTGATTTAGGCTTAGAAGTTGAAGTAATTGAAAAATACCAATCGGTAAAAGGAGGTTTAATTGGAGTTGTTGTAGGACATGTTTTAACCTGCGAAAAACATCCAGATGCTGATCGTCTCAATATTACAACAGTCGATTTAGGAGATGGAAATCCTGTTCAAATTGTATGTGGAGCTACAAATGTTGCTAAAGGATTAAAAGTTCCCGTTGCTACTATCGGGACAAAACTAATAGATAAAGACGGTAACGAATTTGAAATTAAAAAAGGAAAAATTAGAGGGCAAGAAAGCCATGGAATGATTTGTGCTGAAGACGAATTAGGCTTAGGAAATAGTCATGACGGAATTATGATTCTTGACGAAAAACTAAAGGCCGGAACCTTAGCATCTACAGTTTTTAATATTGAAAATGATGAAATTTTTGAAATTGGATTAACCCCAAACAGAGCTGATGCAATGTCTCATTATGGTGTTGCACGAGATTTGCGTGCTGGCCTAAATCAAAAAAATATTTTTTTAGAATTAATTACGCCATCAGTGTCAAAATTTAAAGTTGATAAACGTACTTTAAAAATAGACATCGATATAAAAGATACAAAGTTGGCTCCTAGATATTGTGGTGTTACTATTTCAGGAATAACAATCAAACCATCACCAAGCTGGTTACAAAACCGATTAAAATCTATTGGCTTAACCCCTAAAAATAACGTTATAGATGTTACCAATTATGTTCTTCATGAGTTAGGACAACCGCTTCATGCTTTTGATGCTTCGAAAATTACAGGAAAGGTAACCGTAAAAACGCTTCCAGCAGGAACTAAATTTACTACATTAGATGATGTAGAACGTACTTTGCACGAAGAAGATTTAGTAATATGTGACGACAAAGGACCAATGTGTTTAGCTGGAGTTTTTGGTGGCAAAAACTCTGGAATTTCAGAAAACACAAACACAATTTTTTTAGAAAGTGCTTATTTTAATCCAATAAGTATTCGGAAAACCGCGAAACGACATGCACTTAATACTGATGCTAGCTTTAGATTTGAACGTGGTATTGATCCTACCATAACAGAATATGCTTTAAAAAGAGCAGCACTTTTAATCCAAGAAGTTGCTGGTGGTGAAATAACATCTGACATTATTGATATTTACCCAAAGAAAATTGAAGATTTCACTGTTTTTTTACATTACGAAAAAACGAATAAATTAATTGGTCAAGAACTTCCAAAAGAAACTATAAAAAAAATACTTGCTTCGCTAGACATTAAAGTAAACAGTTCTTCAGATGCTGGACTGGGATTAATTATTCCTCCTTACCGGGTTGATGTTCAAAGAGAAGTAGATGTTGTGGAGGAAATCCTAAGAGTATATGGGTACAACAACATTAATTTTTCGAAAAAACTTAATGCAACCATAGCAAAATCATCTCGTACAGAAGATTACAAATTACAAAATATAATTTCAAATCAATTGAATTCGTTAGGATTTAATGAGATGATTGCTAATTCATTAACTACTCCGGAATATACAAAATTATCCGATTTGTTGAAAGATGAGTATAATGTTTCAATGTTAAATCCTTTGAGTAATGATTTATCTACACTAAGACAATCGTTATTATTTTCAGGACTTGAAGCAATATCATTTAATGTAAATAGAAAAAATTCTGGTTTAAAATTATTTGAATTTGGTAAAAGTTATCGCAAATTACTCTCCGGTTTTAATGAAAAGAAACATTTATCACTGTTTATTACAGGAGATAGAATGCAAGAAAATTGGACAAACATTACAAAACCTAGCGATTTCTATTTGTTTAAAGGTTTTGCAACTTCTATTTTGACTAGATTGGGTTATGATAAGACTAATAATATTCCCGTTACCAACGATATTTTTACGGAAGGAATTGCGCTTAGTGTTGGAAATGACATTTTAGTCGAATTAGGATCCATAAAAAGATCTATTTTAAAATCGTTTGATATTAAACAAGAAGTTTATTACGCCGATTTCAACTGGGAGTTAATATTAAAATTAATTTCAAATAAAATTAAATTTACACCAATTCCAAAATATCCTTCAGTTCGAAGAGATTTATCTTTATTGTTAGATAAAAATATTTCATTTCAAAGTGTTTATCATATTGCTAGACAATGTGAAAAAACATTGTTGAAAGAGATAAATTTATTTGATGTTTATGAGGGAAAAAATGTACCCCAAGATAAAAAATCGTATGCAATAAGTTTCACGATTCAAGATACTAGTAAAACTTTAACCGACGTGCAGATAGATAAAATTATGAATAAATTGCAAACAAATCTAGAATCAGAACTCGGCGCTACTTTAAGATAATATATTCAAATATTTTAAAAACTAAAAAACCATCCTAAAAAAGGATGGTTTTCGTTTTTAACCTAACAAATAAATAACAACCTTATGATTTAGGCAATAACACAGTATCTACTACGTGTATAACTCCATTAGACTGATTAACATTTGCGATAGTAACTTTAGAAGTTCCACCTTTTTCATCTGTAAGAATTACACTTTTTCCTTTAAGTGACGCTACAAGTGTTCCACCAGCAACAGTTTTTAAAGAAGCTTTTCCTTTTCCTGCCTTGATTTTTTTAACCAAGTCAGCAGCGCTTAATTTTCCAGCTACAACATGATATGTTAAGATGGTTTGTAATGTTTTTAAATTTTCAGGTTTTAATAATGTTTCAACCGTACCTTTTGGCAATTTAGCAAATGCTTCATTAGTTGGAGCAAAAACAGTAAAAGGTCCTTTAGATTGTAACGTTTCTACAAGTCCAGCTGCTTTTACTGCTGCAACTAAAGTTGTGTGGTCTTTAGAATTTACCGCATTTTCAATAATGTTTTTAGTTGGATACATTGTTGCTCCGCCAACCATTACTGTTTTTCCTTTTTGAGCAAATGTCGCACTTGATGCTAAAACTGTTACAGCTAAAACTAGTGCTGAAAATAAATTTTTTGTTTTCATTTTAAATATTTTTTTAAAGTTATATGTGAAGATACGCTGATTAATTCATTATGGTTTTTACATCAATAAAAAATTAACATTAGTTTAGTAATTGACAAAGCCCAAAAAAAGTAACATTTTTATGCAATCATATTAAGTAATTAATTAACTTACAGCATAGTAATAATTTATTCTAATTATTTAAAAAAACGTGTAATATGCTATTTAAAACGAAAACTTTAGTGGATGAATTAGTTTATGAGCGCAAGAAATTCGCAAGTAAAACTAATATTTTAGAAGAAGTAAGAGCCATTTTAGAACAAAATGAATTAGAACGGACAGCAATTAGTCTAACATTAAAACAAAAAAGTTCAACAAACTCTAATAACTTTAATATTGATTTAGTAGAAACAGATAAGATATTCCATATCGATCAAATCCAGAAAATTGCAATAGATTTTAGATTACGTTTTTTAGACAGTCACTTGTTTGCAAATGAAATTCCTGAAGAGGCAATTTCCAAAACTAGTAATTTGGAAAAACTGCATCAAACTAAATTGGAAGGTTTCAAAATTATGGCTCCAAGTAAAACTTTCAAATTAGATAATTACGATGATCCATTACTTTTTGCGCCGATTGGAAATAATTATTATTATTTAATTCACCAATGGGGAAAAGATTTAGTTTGGTATAGAAAGTTGATGGTACTGCCTTTTAGAACCATGTTTAATTTTGTTGTGTTTTGTGGAATCGTTAGCTTATTAATTACTTCTGCAACACCTTTAGATAATTTAAGTAAAACAGTGCCATTAGCACCAATTATTTTATTCTTATTCATGTTTAAAGCAGTAATTGCCTCATCAGCTTACTATTTCTTTTTAATGGGGAAAAACTTTAATTCAGAAATTTGGGATCGGAAGTTTAAAGAAAATTAATTAATACACTTAGTTTTACTAAAAAGTCTTGCTCGCGGGACTTTTTTTATGTCTTGAAATTTACTCACATTGAAATATTCGTTTGAAAATTAAGTTGTCGGACAGTTTCGAGCGTAGGAATAATAAGCATAAAAATAAATTGTAGATTTATAAAATTTAAAATAAATAAAAGAAGAAATTATTAAACATAGTAAAAAAATTAAAATAGCAATGGATAGTAAAACTCATACGTTCATTGAAAAACTAACAGAAATAAGTATCGAAATATTTATCATTGTTTTTGCAGTTTCATTGTCAATTTGGCTTCATAGTTGGAGCGAACACAATCACCAGCAAAATGAAGTAAAGAAATTTTTGGTAGATTTAAAAAGTGATTTGATTAGAGATTCTGATGGTTACAAAAAATCATTACAAAGCACAGAGAAAAACTTCATAAATTATCGATTTTAAATAAACCTTAATGAAAAGCAAATTGATAGTTTAAAACGAGCTAAAGGAAATTTAACTTTTAATTCGACGTATTCAACTACTAAAATTAATAACGGGAATTATGAGGGATTTAAATCTAGTGGAAAAATAGGATATATTGAAAACAAAAAACTCAAAATACTAATTTTACAATATTATCAAGAACATTCTCTTGGACTAATAGAAAATGAAAAATCTCATACTGAAACTTTTCAAAGAGTACTAAATTTTGTTGACGAAAATACTAGTAAAAATATTGTTCAAATTATAATGATACCCGAATTTAAAGAGAAACTAAAATTTCATTCGCAAAATTCCGCAGAATTAATTGAAGGGTATAAAGAATCTTTAAAACTAGTAAATGAAATAATTAAAAATTTTAAAGAGGAAATTAAAAAATAAAATCCATATGACTAGAGCCATTTTGCGAAATTGAGAAATTGTATAAACCAAAAGTTTTTTTTATAATAAAATACACAATTATAAATCTCGCAACAAACGCTGAATGGCAAAACTTTGAAATAACAATAATTAATTGTTTTATATTTTGCATCTGTTTATAGCATTTTACAGATGTTAACATTTAATTTTTTATGCAAAAAAAATCCTCTTAGTTATAAGAGGATTTTAAAAATATTAAGAAGTTAAGGAAGTTACTTTCCTCCTTTTTCCATTTTTTCTTTCAATGCGGCAAGAATATCGTTGTTATCTCCTAATGTAGAAGCCGATGAATTGTTATTTGCAACAGCATCAGCTACAGCTTTAACATTTTTTTCTTCTTCTTCACGGAAAATAGCAGTATGCGAAGCCACTACCCGTTTGAATTCTTTATTGAATTCTATAACTTTGAAATCAGCAACATCACCTTTTTTCAGTTTTTTACCATCTTCTTTTTCTAAATGACGTGTTGGAATGAACGCAACAACATCATCTCCAAAATCAACAGTTGCACCTTTGTCAACAATTTCAGAAATGGTTCCGTTATGAACGGTACCTACTGCAAAAGCTTCTTCGTGCTTATCCCATGGATTTGAAGTTGTTTGCTTATGACCTAATGATAATTTACGACCATCAACGTCTAATTCTAAAACAACAACATCTAATTTATCACCAACATTTACAAATTCTGATGGATGTTTGATTTTCTTAGTCCAAGATAAATCTGAAATATACACTAATCCGTCGATTCCTTCTTCTAATTCTACGAAAATTCCAAAGTTTGTAAAGTTTCTAACAATACCTGTATGTTTAGAACCAACTGGATATTTTCCTGTAATATCAGTCCACGGATCTTGAGATAATTGCTTAATTCCAAGAGACATTTTTCTATCATCTCTATCAAGAGTTAAAACCTGCGCTTCAACTACATCACCAACTTTTACAAAATCCTGTGCAGATCTTAAATGTGTAGACCATGACATTTCTGAAACGTGAATTAATCCTTCAACACCTTCAGCAACTTCTATGAAAGCACCGTAATCAGCAATAACAACAACTTTACCTTTCACTTTATCACCAACTTTAAGTTCAGCACCAAGTGCATCCCATGGATGAGCATTTAATTGTTTTAAACCTAATTGAATTCTTGTTTTTTCGTCATCGAAATCAAGAATTACAACGTTTAATTTTTGATCTAATTCTAAAACTTCACTTGGGTGGTTGATTCTTGACCAAGAAAGATCTGTAATGTGAATTAATCCGTCAACTCCACCTAAATCGATGAAGACTCCATAAGAAGTTATATTTTTAACAATACCTTCTAATACTTGACCTTTTTGTAATTGACCAATAATTTCTTTTTTCTGTACTTCAATATCAGCCTCAATAAGCGCTTTGTGAGAAACTACAACGTTTTTAAATTCGTGATTAATTTTCACAACTTTAAATTCCATCATTTTGTTTACATATACATCGTAGTCACGAATTGGTTTCACATCTATTTGTGAACCTGGTAAGAATGCTTCAATTCCAAAAACATCTACAATCATACCGCCTTTAGTTCTACATTTTACAAAACCAGTTACGATTTCACCAGTTTCATTTGCAGAAATAACTCTATCCCAAGACTTAATTGTTCTTGCTTTACGGTGAGATAATACAAGTTGCCCTGTTTTATCTTCACGAATGTCGATAAGCACTTCAACTTTGTCACCTACTTTTAAATTTGGATTGTAACGAAATTCATTAAGCGAAATTACACCTTCCGATTTTGCGTTAATGTCCACAATAGCATCACGATCAGTTATTCTCACAACTGTACCTTCTACTACTTCTTCTTGATCTGTTGAGATGAAGGTTTTAGTAACTAAATCTTCAAATTCTTGTAAATTTTTCTCATCAACAGGATCAATTCCTTCTGCATAGTTATGCCAATTGAAACTTGATAAAAATTCTTCTTGTGTTTTTAATAATTCAGACATTTGCTGATAAAAATTTGTATTTTGTTTTTCGTGAGTTTCTATAAGCGATAGAAAAACAAAAGTGTTTTACATAAATTATTGATTTCCAAACGAAACTCTACTCTGCATTTGGGATTGCAAAAGTACTATTTATTTATAAAACTACAAATAGTTTATGGTTTAAATTAGGAAATTAATTAGGAATAGTTTGATAAGCGCCAACATTATTATTTCCCGAAGTTCTTAATTTATCTAAAATATCTTTTATTGGATTTAAAATACTGCCTTGGGAAATATCTTGGGTTGGCCAAAGCTTATTCTGGTTTGCATTTTTAAAGTTTGGATTGAATTGACTTGAGTTTGTGGCGATATTGGACCCAGAATAATTTGTACTATTGAAGTCGTACAAACCACTCCCAGCAACTTGAGAATTAAACTTAATAATACAATTAGTGAATTGATAATTAAAAACTCCACCATTTTGTTGCAAAGCTATTTCGGTTTGATTATTTCCATACAAAATACAATCAGTAAAATTGGATTGATTAAGGGGATTTGGAGGTGTTAAAGTTCCATCGTCAAGAACTAAATAATTGGTTAGTAAGACTGCTTTTTGCTTACTATTATTAAAGTTATTATTAAAAGTACAATGTGAAAAATTATAATTGCCTCCATAAGTTCCTGCAAAACTAGATTGTCCAGCACTATTTATTACTAGATTTTTTCCAGTAATTGTGGCGTCAATTCCTAAAATTCCAAAATTAGCATTATTGTATATTTGAGAATTTGTGATTGTAAGGTTTGGAGATCCAGATGTAGCATTATTTGATTGAATGTATAACCCAATTACAGAATTTTTTAGAGTAAGATGATCAATAGTATTATTTAAACTTGAAAATAGCAAAACAGTTCCCCATTGTCCTGGAACATTTTCAAAATCTGGTTCTAATCTATCACCTTCAAAAGTTACTTCGTTTTTTGTAATTATTTTTCCATCAGAATCTAAAACATTTAAACTTCCATTAACATTTATTTTTGCCTGATTGTCAATAACCAATCCTGAATTTGCATGAAAATACACACTTGTTCCAGCACCAATTGTTAAAGTACTTCCATTTGGCACAGCAGCATATCCATATATAACGTATGGTTTAGTTGACGTCCAGTTTAGCTCACTTGGTGTTGTAAGAACATGACCTTCAACGCCTTCAAGTCCTTGAATACTCAATGTTTCTTTAATTCCGGTGCTTAATGGTTTATCTGGTTTTATAAAAATCGCATCTTGAATTAAAGTAATTAAATTTACTTGTTGTGGTGCGCTTGAAGCGTTGTAAAAATCTATAGTATCAGTGTACAAAAAGTCGGTTGGATTTGCATTTGCTACATCTGATGTGACTTCTACGAATATAAATAAACTGTCTTTTGCTAATAATGGCACATTTGTAAAAATTTTATTTTGCGCTCCAGCATCTCCTGTTAAACCATCTACTGTAATTCGATATTTAGAATTTGTACCCTTACCTAATTGTACTTTAGGTATTGAAATGTCTTTACTAGATCTGTTGTAAACCTTTAATCTGTAAGTACTAGAACCAATATTTGTGAAAACGGTGTCTAAATAAACGGTTTGTTTTGAAAATTCCAATCCTCCGTTGCTGGCTTCAAAAGCAAAATCTTTACGACATGAAACTAAGAATAGAGACATTCCAACAATAAAGATTACGAATAGTCTGCGCATAATTCTGATTTATTTGTGTAAATATATGCAAATAATCGAAAATGAAAAAATTTCCTATTATCCTAAAATTGTAATTCAAAACATTAAATTTATTTTACAAGTAATCTTTATTTGATAAATTTTAAAATGAGTAATTTTGCAAAAAAAAATATGCAATTCGAAAAAGATAAAATGTTGCAACTTTGCAATGAGTGGTCAAAAAATACCTTAATGGAGACTTTGAATATAGAATATATTGATGCCGGTACCGATTATCTTGTGGCTAAAATGCCAGTAAATTCAAGAGTTCATCAACCGCTAGGTTTACTCCATGGTGGCGCAACGGTTGCATTGGCTGAAAGCGTTGGAAGCGCAGCATCATTAATGTTTATAAATCCTGAAAAACAGGAAGTTAGAGGAATTGAGATCTCGGCAAACCATTTGCGCAGTAAACGCGAAGGAATTGTTACAGCAACAGCAAAAATTATCCATCAAGGAAGAAGCATCCATTTATGGGAAATTAAAATAGTGGATGAAAATAACAAATTAATTTCGCTTTGCAAATTGACCAACATGATTTTACCGAGTAAAGGACGATGAGTGAATTATTCAAAAAAGTTAAAAACCACTATAAAAAGGAACTTCCTTTTGTAGTTTATTGCAAACCAAATTCCAATAAAATAATTGCACTTTTTCAGAAAACAAATGAATTAAAGTTACTTAATGAATGTAACGATTCGGGATTTGCTTTAGTTTCGTTTGACAATGAAAAACGATATATTATTCCAGAAAACTGTTCGGATATTTATTATGAAAAAGTAGTTAATTCTGATTTTATAATTTCGAAAAAAATAGATTCAATAAGCAATCCAAATGCTAAAACTTCTTTTGAAAAATTAGTTGAAAAAGGAATTGCAGATATCCAAAATGGAAATCTAGAAAAAGTGGTATTATCTCGAGAAATCATTGTTAATTTAGCTAATATAGATATAGAAATAATATTTAAAAGTTTAGTTTTACATTATAAAACGGCATTTAATTACTGTTTTTATCATCCTAAAATTGGATTTTGGATTGGCGCAACTCCTGAACAGTTTTTAAAAATTAATCAAAATAAAATTAGTACAGTTGCATTAGCAGGAACTCAATTATTAGACGAAAAACAAGAAGTTGTATGGAAAAAAAAAGAAATTAAAGAACAAAAAATAGTTACCGAATACATTACCGAAAATTTGAAAAAACACACACAAACTATTTCCATTTCAGAACCTTATAATTTTAAAGCAGGAAATTTAATTCATATCAAAACAGATGTTGAGGCGACTATTACTGACGAGAAAAGTATCGATTTAATCATTCAAGACTTACATCCTACACCAGCTGTATGTGGTTTTCCAAAACAAAAAGCGAAAAAATTTATATTGGAAAATGAAAATTACGACAGAGAGTTTTATGCTGGATATCTTGGAGAGTGGAACAAAGATTTTGAAACGTTTAAAGAACATCAAACAGATTTGTTTGTGAATTTAAGATGTATGAAAATAGAAAATAAGGAAATTAAAATATTTGTAGGTTGTGGCATTACTGCCGAAAGTATTCCTGAAAACGAATATTTTGAGACGGTAAATAAATCAAAAACAATGCTTGAAATAATTAGTTAAAAATAAATAAGACATTTATGAAATTAGATATATTGGCATTTGGAGCACATCCTGATGACGTGGAACTAGGTTGTAGTGGTACAATTGCCCGTGAAATTTCGTTAGGGAAAAAAGTTGGAATAATCGATTTAACTCGGGGTGAATTAGGAACACGAGGATCAGTTGAAATTCGGAATTCAGAATCTGAAAAAGCGTCAAAAATATTAGGAATCTCGGCAAGAGAAAATCTAGATATGCGAGATGGATTTTTTATAAATGATGAAAAACACCAACTGGAAATTATCAAAATGTTGCGTAAATACCAACCAGAAATTGTGCTTTGTAATGCTATTGATGATCGCCATATTGATCATGGAAAAGGAAGTAAGTTAGTTTCTGATGCATGCTTTTTGTCAGGATTAATTAAAATTGAAACTTCAATTAATGGAGAAATTCAAACTGCTTGGCGTCCAAAAGTAGTGTATCATTACATTCAATGGAAAAATATCACACCCGATTTTGTTGTAGATATTTCAGATTTTGTTGACATTAAAACAAAAGCTATTATTGCATATAGCTCTCAATTTTATAATCCAAACGAAACAGGACCAGTTACACCTATTGCTACTAAAAATTTCTTAGAAAGCATTCATTATAGGTCACAAGATTTAGGTAGAATTGTAGGTGTAGATTATGCAGAAGGTTTCACTACCGAAAGATATTTGGCTGTCAATAGTTTGAGTAATTTAATATAATTTTTCAAAATTTTGTTTGTGTAAACAAAGTTTAATTCTATATTTGCACTCGCATTATAAACGGTGATTGTAGCTCAGCTGGTTAGAGCATCGGTTTGTGGTACCGAGGGTCGCCGGTTCGAACCCGGTCATTCACCCTAAATGTAAAAAGTCTTGATAATCTCAAGACTTTTTTTGTTTGTTACTTTTCCGATAAAACTTGCAATCGCTTTAAAGTGATTTCTGTATGATATTTTTTTACTTTATAAATTCTATTTTTTGAACTTCTTCCGCATTCACGCTGTCAAAAAAACCCTGATCGTTCATCCATTCATCACTAAATACTTTACTCATGTATCGTGAACCGTGATCTGGAAAAATCGCAACTACGATGCTGTTATCGTCGAATTCATTCTCATCAGCATATTGTTTTATTGCCTGCATTACAGCTCCAGAAGTGTAGCCTACAAAAAGTCCTTCTTTTCTGACAATTTCTCTTGCTGTGTGCGCACTTTCTTCGTCTGTAACTTTCATGAAATGATCAATAGAATCAAAGTCGGTAGCTGTTGGAATTAAATTTTTACCCAATCCCTCTATTCTGTAAGGATAAATTTCTTTAACATCAAATTCTTTGGTTTCATGATATTTTTTTAAGACAGATCCAAATGCATCCACACCTAGAATTCTGATTTTTGGATTTTTTTCTTTTAAGTATTTAGCGACTCCAGAAATTGTTCCTCCTGTACCACTACAAGCAACAAGATGCGTTATTCTTCCCGCGGTTTGTTCCCAAATTTCTGGACCAGTGGTTAAGTAATGAGTATCTATATTCAGTTGATTAAAATATTGATTTATGTAAACAGATCCCTTTGTTTCTTCATGAAGTCGTTTTGCAACACTATAATATGAACGAGAATCGTCAGCAGAAACATGAGCTGGACAAACATATACTTTTGCACCAAGACTGCGTAACATATCGATTTTATCTTTGGAAGATTTAGAGCTAACTGCTAAAATGCAATTGTACCCTTTGATAATACTTACCATTGCCAAACTAAAACCTGTATTTCCTGAGGTAGTCTCTATAATAGTATCTCCAGGTGATAAAATTCCATTTTTTTCAGCGTCTTCAATAATATATAATGCAATTCTATCTTTAGAAGAGTGACCAGGATTAAAAGCTTCTACTTTAGCATAAAAGTTTCCTTTTAAATTTTCAGTAATTCGGTTTAACTTAATAAGAGGTGTATTTCCTATTAATTCCAGAACATTATTATAAGCTTTTATATCTTCTTTCATAAAATAAATTAGTGAAGGCAACTCATGGAGTTATAAAATATTAACTTCCAAACTTTGCAAATTTAATAATTATTTTTAAACTATTTTCTAATATTTTCTAAATCCAGTAAAAAACTATACTCTTTGGCTACTTCTTTCAAGGCTTCAAATCTACCTGAAGCACCGCCATGTCCAGCTTCCATATTTGTATCTAAAAATAATTGTTTCGAATTCGTTTTTAAAACTCGCAATTTGGCAATCCATTTTGCGGGTTCCCAATATTGAACTTGTGAATCATGAAGTCCTGTTGAAATATACATGTTGGGATAATCCATAGACATTACATTATCATAAGGAGAATAGGACAACATATAATTGTAATATATTTTTTTATTTGGATTTCCCCATTCGTCATATTCTCCCGTCGTTAAAGGTATTGTGTCATCTAACATCGTTGTAACTACATCTACAAAGGGAACTTGGGCTATAATTCCGTTATATAATTCTGGCGCCATGTTAGCAATTGCACCCATTAATAATCCACCAGCCGAACCGCCTTCGGCATACAAATGTTGAGATGAAGTATATTTTTCTGCTATTACAAATTTTGAACAGTCAATAAAATCAGTAAATGTGTTTTTCTTTTTCAATAATTTGCCGTCATCATACCAATTTCTTCCTAAATCCTCACCACCACGAATGTGTGCTATTGCAAAAATAAAACCTCTATCGAGCAAAGTCAATCGAGCTGTCGAAAAATAAGGATCAATGTTCATTCCGTACGATCCGTAAGCGTACAATAAGAATGGATTTTTGCCAGATAGTTTAATTCCATTTTTATAAACCATCGAAATGGGAACTTTTGTACCATCAGATGCTGTTGCCCAAACTCGTTTTTCAGTATAATTATTTTTATCAAATGTGCCACCCAATACTTCTTGTTCTTTCAAAACAATTTTCTGTTTTGTTTTCATATTAAAATCAATAACCGAACTTGGAGTTGCTAACGATTGATAACTGTAACGTAAAATTTGAGTATCAAAATCAATATTGGTGGTAGTTTCAGCAGTGTAAGTTTCTATATCAAAAGGTAAATAATATTCCTCTGAACCATCCCAAGGCATAATTCTGATTTTATTGAGTCCGTTTGATCGTTCCGATACTACTAAATAATCTTTAAAAATATCAATTCCTTCAAGCAAAACATCATCTCGATGTGGAATCAAATCCACCCAATGTTCTTTAGATGTTTTGTCCTCAGGAGTTTTCATCAATTTAAAATTGGTAGCATTGTCTTTATTTGTTACAACATAAAAACTATCGCCATAATGTGAAAAAGAATATTCCAACTCTCGGGTTCGTTTTTGAAATACTTTGAATTTGGAATCGGGATTTGATGCCAAAGCAATTTGGTATTCTGATGTTAGGGTGCTTTCTGATGAAATTATTAAATATTTTTTTGATTTCGATTTATAGATTGAAACATTAAAAGTGTCATCTTTTTCAAAATATACCAGCGCATCATCTTCTGGTTTTGTTCCTAATTTATGCTTAAAAATTCGATCGGGACGTAATGTTACATCATCTTTTCGAGAATAAAAAATGGTTTTGTTATCGTTTGCCCAAGTAGCTCCACCAGTAGTATTTTCTATTTTTAAGTTTAAAATTTCATTTGACTCGAGGTTTTTTATATAAATAGTGTACTGCCGTCTAGAAACGGTATCAACTCCGTAAGAAACCCATTGGTTATCCTCGCTCACACTAATTCCGTTTAAATTGAAATAAGTGAAATCTTTAGCCATTTCATTACAATCAAACATAATTTCTTCCACTGCATCTAAACTTTCTTTTTTGCGGGAATGTATTGGATAATCTTTTCCTTTTTCAAATCGGGTAATGTAATAATATCCGTTGTAAAAGTAGGGAACAGACGAATCATCTTCCTTTATTCGGGATTTCATTTCATCAAATAAATTTTTCTGAAAATCTTTAGTATGCGCTGTGGATTGGTTATAAAAATCATTTTCTTTATTAAGATAATCTATAACTTCAGGATTTTCTCGGTCATTAAGCCAATAATAATTATCAATTCGCGTATGCTTGTGTTTCTTAAGTGTATGTGGAATAATTTTAGCTAAAGGAGGAAGTAACTTTGTGTTCATAAGTGTTTATTCAAATAAAATTTAATTACAAAAATAAAGCAGGACATTCAAAATAAAATGTTATTTACGTAAATTTATACAATAAAAGTTAACAACTAATTAATACATTTGCATCAACAAATAAATAAAAATACTATGGATTTAATGGGAATGATGGGCAAACTTAGAGATACCCAACTCAAAATTGAAGAAACTAAAAAGCGTTTAGACACCGTTTTAATTGACGAGCAAAGCAAAGATGGATTGCTAAAAGTCACTTTCACAGCTAATACACTTTTAAAATCGATTGTAATAGATGAGGCATTGCTTGAAGATAAAGAACAGCTGGAAGATTATTTAATTTTGGTAATCAATAAAGCTATTGAAAAAGCATCAGAAATAAATAAAACAGAACTCGATGCTGTCGCAAAAATGGATATGCCAATGATTCCTGGTATGGAAGATATGTTTAAATAAAAACAGTCCTCATTTTGATTCAAACTGTAAGTATCAATTTAAGTAAAGCGTTGCATCAGAAATTATTTAGCTCGATACTATGAAATTATTTTGGAAAATTACTATAATCTATTGCTGCTTTGGCTTTACATGCCTCGTACATTCCCAAGAAAACAGTGCTGTAAAAATTGATTTTTCAGGTTATGTAGATTTGTACTATTTGTATAACTTTAATCAACCAACTGCTTTAGAATCAGTACCTTTTTTGTACAATTACAATCGTCATAATGAGTTTAATAGCAACATTTCACTTTTTAGGACCAAAGTATCGTATCAAAACTATTACGCAAACATAGCCTTACAATCTGGTACTTATGTAGAATCGAACTATGCAAATGAAAAAATAAAATATTTAAACGAAGCCTTTATAGGAGTTTTTCTAGATGCTGAGAAAAAGAATATTTTAGAAGTAGGAATTTTGCCCTCATACATTGGGTTTGAATCGGCAACCACAAGTGCCAATATCACTTTAACCAGATCTATTTTAGCAGAGAATTCGCCTTATTTTATGGCTGGGGTAAAGTTAAATCGCCTAATCTCAAAAAAAGTAAGCTTGGCAGGAATTGTATCTAACGGTTGGCAAAAAATAAATAAACCTAACCGAAAAGCATTACCTAGTTTTGGAGCCCAACTGGTTTACAAACCAAGCGAAAAAAGCACCTTAAATTGGAGCACATTTATTGGCGACGAACCCATTGAAGATAATTTGAGAACACGATATTTCTCAAATTTATTTTGGGATTACAAGTGGTCGCCTAAATGGCATACCATTACTGGTTTTGATATTGGTTATCAAAAAAAACAATCAGAAAATAATTTTAGCAACTGGTATAGCCCAGTTTTTATAACACAATATGAACTGAATAAGAAATGGCAAACCGCACTACGACTAGAATATTACCAAGATAAAGAAGCCGTTTTAATTGGTTCCAAACAAACACTTGGAACCTCTATAAATTTTGATTATCTGCCAAATCCAAAAGTTAAATTCCGTTGTGAGGCAAAATATTACAATGCAAACGAACCATTTTTTATGCGAAATAACCAACTTGTTCGTGGAAATTTTATCATCACAACTTCCTTGAGTTTTGAATTTTTGTAATTATAAGTAAATTCTATATTAAAACTCCATTTTTGTCAAAGCTTCCATAACATAAGTGTGCATCACTTCTTTATAATCCAGGTGAGTAACCATACGCAGTTTCCCTTGACCCATCGAGATAATTAAAATATTTTTTTGCTTCAATTTTTCTATAACTTGGCTTTCAGTCAAATGTGGTTTCACCTGAAAAATTAAAATATTAGTCTCCACAGGTTCCACTTTTTCTACCCACGGCAACTTGCTTAACACTACTCCAAGTTCCTTAGCCCGTTTATGATCTTCCTCTAATCGTGCCAAATTATGCTGTAAAGCATATAATCCTGCGGCAGCCAAATATCCAGCTTGGCGCATGCCACCTCCTAAAATTTTACGAATGCGCATGGCTCTTTTTATCGTTGCAGCATCACCAATTAAAACCGAACCCACAGGTGCACCCAAACCTTTACTCAAACAAACTGAAATGGTATCAAACAAGGCACCAAATTGTTTTGGATGTTGTTTTTTTGCCACCAATGCATTCCAAATTCGAGCACCATCCAAATGATATTTTAAATTATGCTCAACACAAACTTGCTTTATTTTTTGCAATTCTTCAATTTCATAACACGCACCACCACCTTTGTTTGTTGTATTTTCTATACTTACTAAACTTGTAAATGGCGAATGAAAATTCTCAGGATCATTTATCGCACCGCGAACTAAATCTGCCGTAATCATTCCTCTAGTTCCATTTACAAGATTACATGATGCACCGCTATTAAAACTTGCTCCACCACCTTCATATAAATAAATATGCGAATATTTATCACAAATAATTTGATCTCCAGGATTAGTGTGCAACTTTAACGCCGTCTGATTTGCCATAGTACCACTCGGGAAAAATAACGCCGCTTCCATCCCAAAAAGGTTTGCTACAACATCTTCCAACTCGTTTACCGTTGGGTCTTGCTTAAAAACATCATCACCCACTTTGGCATTAAACATCTGTTGCAACATCCCTTCAGACGGTTTAGTAACCGTATCACTAATTAAATTGATCTCCATAATTTCGTTTCTTTACTATTAATTTGGGCGAATCACCAGCAACTATTTTTCAAAAAAAGAAAAAATAGTTCCTGCTGTCGGGCTGTATGCTACAATCTTTTATTTTTTTGGCTTGCTTCGTTCCTCGCAACCCAAAAAAATAAAAGGATTTCCGCTTCCATCCCTTTCGCAAAAGTAGTAACTCCCAGCAATACTATTTCCAAAAAAAATACTAAATTTGCGCCCAACAAAAATAAATTAATTTATGACAAATACCGAGCAAATAAAAGGTATTGTGGAGCGTCTTGGTGCGTTAAGGAGGTATCTTTGACATTGATGCCAAGCAAATCGAAATCACAAACGAAGAAGAAAAAACTTTTGCACCTACCTTTTGGGATAAACCCAAAGAGGCAGAACTCATTGTAAAAAATCTACGAACCAAAAAAAAATGGGTTGACGATTTTGACCAAGCAAACCTCCTAGCCGAAGAACTCCAAATCACTTTCGACTTTTTCAAAGAAGGTCATGCATCCGAGCAGGAATTAGAAACCCAGTTCAATCTTACTAACAATCATCTGGAAGATTTAGAATTCCGCAACATGCTTTCCGACGAAGGCGACGCGCTAAGTGCCGTAATACAAATAACAGCTGGAGCTGGAGGTACTGAAAGTTGTGACTGGGCATCCATGCTTATGCGCATGTACATGATGTGGGCAGAAAAACAAAAATACAAAATTAAAGAACTCAACTTTCAAGGTGGTGAAGTAGCCGGAATCAAAACCGTAACACTGGAAATAGAAGGCGATTTTGCATTTGGATACCTCAAAGGCGAAAACGGGGTACACCGTTTGGTACGCATTTCCCCATTTGACAGCAACGCAAAACGACATACTTCTTTTGCTTCTGTTTACGTTTATCCATTGGTAGACGACACTATTGAAATTGACATCAATCCAGCCGATATTGAAATTATAACCTCGCGTTCCAGTGGTGCTGGTGGTCAAAATGTAAACAAAGTAGAAACTAAAGTACAACTGTTTCACAAACCTACAGGCATTCAAATTCAATGTTCCGAAACCCGATCGCAACAAGATAACCGACAGCGAGCTATGCAAATGTTACGAAGCCAACTCTACGAAATAGAGCTTAAAAAACAACTAGCACAACGCGCAGATATCGAAGCAGGGAAAATGAAAATAGAATGGGGATCGCAAATAAGAAATTATGTAATGCAACCCTACAAACTAGTTAAAGATGTTCGAACCGGTTATGAAACCAGCAATGTAGAAGGTGTTATGAATGGTGAAATAGATGGTTTTCTAAAAGCCTACCTCATGATGATGGGGCAAAGTGAAGATTAGTTTTAAAACTTATTTCAAATTTAAAATCACGCCATATGGGAGTCATCTTGAATTTGATTTGTGATTTTATATTAATAAAAAAAGCAGTTTCGGGGAAAAACTGCTTTTAAAAACTGTGTAATAAACTTATTGCTTTATCAAAGTATATTCTCCAAATGGTAAAGAAAATGCCGGTGGTGGCGTTGTCCCTACCTGATAACTAGTCATTGTTACTTGACTAATTTTAATTGACAAAGCTTCTTGACTGCCAGCCATTACTTTTCGCATAAACAATAAAGCATAGCTATCGGTTGAGGCATCTCTTATACTTGTTTCTAATCTTTTTTCTCCAGTTGCACACAAAGGACATTTCCACGCTCTATCATTATTATAAATAATTGAGTTACCATCAATATTATGACTTCGTTGATCATTATATACAGTAGTCAATTCTGGCAATGTATTTACTTTTAACACACCATTTTCTATATATTCATATTCACCTATTAATAAATCCTCATAATACCTACCGTTATATTGTTGTACAACTTTAACTAATGTAATTTTAAATGAAGTATTACCACTAGTATATAAATAAGTTCCTTCAAAAGGATTTAATAAGTTGTTTAAATCTTTATAATAAACTCCTGTTGCAGTTTCTCCAAATCTTTGGGCAATATCCACAACTGAAGTTTGTGCATTGCAGTTTATAGTAGTTACTACAAATAGCATTATTTTTATATATTGTAATGTTTTCATATTCTTATTTAAGAGTTCAAATTTACAAAAAAACCGCCTTTTACAGCGGTTTAATGTTTTATTGCTTTATCAAAGTATATTCTCCAAATGGTAACGAAAATGCCGGTGGTGGCGTTGTCCCTACCTGATAACTAGTCATTGTTACTTGACTAATTTTAATTGACAAAGCTTCTTGACTGCCAACCATAACTTTTCGCATAAACAATAAAGCATATCTATCGGTTGAAGCATCTCTTATACTTGTTTCTAATCTTTTTTCTCCAGTTGCACACAATGGACATTTCCACGCTCTATCATTATTATAAATAATTGAGTTACCATCAATATTATGCACTCTTTGGTTATTATAAACAGTACTCAGTTCTGGCAATGTATTTACTTTTAAAACACCATTTTCGATATATTTATATTCACCTATTAATAAATCCTCATAATACCTCCCGTTATATTGTTGCACAACTTTAACTAATATAATTTTAAAAGAAGTGTTACCATTGGTATATAAATAAGTTCCTTCAAATGGGTTTAGCAAATTGTTTACATCTTTATAATAAGTGTTTGTTATTGCTGAACCATCATCATCTAGTAAATCCACAACTGAAGTTTGTGCATTGCAGTTTATAGTAATTACTACAAATAGCATTATTTTTATATATTGTATTGTTTTCATATTGTTTTTGTTTTTTTTAATTACAAGGTAGGGTTAATATATTACTCCGATAGCGCAGATTTGCAATCCGTGCCCGCAATCAACATCAAAACAAATCTAACAAAATAACCTCTAAATCATTATCTAAACGTGCATAATTTCTAATACATACCTATTTTAATAAAAAAACCTACAACTTGTTATCGTTATAGGTTTTGTGTTTTTATGCACTTTGTGGGCACGGATTACAAATCCGCGCTATCCTTTGTGGGAAATATCCGAGCCAT
>JACMPO010000175.1 GCA_014377455.1 Flavobacterium sp. | reverse complement strand
TAAAATTTTTAAATAATTAAAGTTTTTCATGTTAAAGTTTTTAAAATTATTGTTTGATGAGTTTAATAGTTTCTTTTTGATTGCTTGCCGTTAGGGTAACATAATAAATACCCGCAGCATAATTTTCAACATTTAATGTTACTGAATTTGCTCCTGCTGTTCCATTAATTTTTTCTGAAAATAATCCTTGACCTAAATTATTAGTTATTGTAATGTTCAACAGGGTATTATTACTTAAGTTATACTGTAGTATTGCTATTTTAGTTGCAGGATTTGGCGCTAGCTCGAGCTTGTTAATTTCGTTAAAGGTTTTACTTTGCAAATTGCAACCCGAATCTATCAAAATCCTAGTAATACGGTTAGTAGTAGTACCATCGCCTAGTTGACCATAATTATTATAACCAGAAACATATAATGAATTTGTACTGTCAATAGCTAAAGTATGAGAGCCACAGGCAATTATTGACCAGCTGTTTCCTGCACTCACTTGTATGGGAACGTTAGAATCTACCGTGGTACCGTTCCCTATTTGTCCCGAGCTATTATTGCCCCAAGCCCAAAGAGAATTGTCATTTTTAATAGCTAAAGTTGTGTAGCCCGATGCAATACTCCTCCAGTCAGTATCAGAGTCTACTTGAGTAGGAGTATTATTGACAGAATTATTTGTACCATTGCCCATATCTCCATTTTCACCATAGCCCATAGCCCAAGCTGTGCCGTTTACTTTAATCATTTTAGATCTAGATACAATATCAACAGCTATTTTATCCCAATCGGCAGTGTTGTTGCCCGTTTGTGTAGGGACAAGCGTGCTAGTCTGTGCTGCGCCTATACTCAAACCACCGTTCTGATTGACACCCCACCCCCATAACGTATGGTTGCTTTTGAGGGCTAGAGCATAATTTTGATTTGCATCAACAAAAGTCCAATCGGTGGCTGTCCCTATTTGTACAGGAGCACTGTGCGATACATTGTCATTTGTACCGAGTGAATTGTTGTTCTTTCCCCATCCCCATAGTGTGCCGTTGCTTTTAATAGCAAAACACCTGTAAGTAGCTGAAGTAAACGAAACCCAATCGGTATCAGTATTTACTAGGGTGGGTATGGTAACCGGTGCGCCAGAATCAGTAGCAGTGCCATTAACAGTACCATTGCCTAATTCTCCATATTGATTTCTACCCCAGGTCCATAATGTACCATCAGTTTTTTGAGCCATACTGTTCAAACTCGCATCAACGTCTTTCCAGTCGGTATCTGTACCTACCTGTGTGGGTATATTTTTGTTTATTAGGTTGCCTATGCCCAATTGTCCATAGGCGTTATAACCCCAAGCCCATAGCGTCCCATCCGTTTTTATGGCTAAGGTGTGGGCACTACCCGCAGCAACTTTTGCCCAGCATTGTGCTGTAGTTGTATTAGGCAGGTAGAGCAGTAAAATAAAAAAAAGTGTTTTTTTTATCATAATTTTTGTTTTAATCTGAACTCGTTTGCTTCGCCTGTTCGCATTGCTCGAGTCAGATTCTGTTAATAAATAATTGTTTGTACTCGTTTGTTTGCATAGGCAGTTGGTTTTTAGTTTGTTAAAGTTACCTTAAAAATAAATAACTTTTTTTGTGTAAGAAAATAGTTATTAACTTTTTTATAATTTATGGGTGTTGCTTGTGTAAAAAAAACTATTTGGGGTATAGCTGTATACTAAAAGTTGAAGGTTGTAATCTCAATTGTGTGGTGCTTTGTAGAAATTTTGCCACAGATTAAACGGATTAGATATTGGGTTAATCAATGGGGTAAAACAATATGTAAGAGTTTAGAAAAATAGATGAAGTGGTTGATAACAATATTCTGTTATTGCAAAAAAAAACTCAAACAAAAGTCTGAGATTAGGGTATAAAATAAAATTATTGTTTTTATGATGTAAGAATCTCAAAACACAAATTAAAGTTTCTTAACTTTTACAGAACCGAAATAAGAAAATTTATTTATTTCAAACAAACTGCACTTGATAAGGCAATAGTTTTGGTCATTACTAAAATAACACTTACTCTTTTCTCATTTCAATATGCTCAATATCATCTTCTAAATAAACCGCACTAGTTTTAATAAACCCATGAGTTTCATAAAATTTTTGAAGGTATAACTGTGCCGAAATTGTAATTTTTGTTGTTTTGAAATGCGATTTTATACTCGAAATTGCAGTTTGCATCATTTCATGACCTAACTTTTTATTACGAAATTCAGGATGAGTTACGACGCGACCTATTGATGCGTTTTCAAAATAATCACCAGCTTTAAATAACCTGCAATAAGCAACGATTTTAGAATTAATTGTTCCAATTACATGCAAAGCTTTCTCATCTTTACCATCAATATCTTGATAAATACAATTTTGTTCGACTACAAAAACTAACGACCTCAACTCAAGAATATGATACAATTCCAAAGTAGATAGACTATCAAATTGTTTTATTTCCCATTCAATTTTTGAGTTCATTTATTACTTATTTTTTAAAAAATGATTTAATAAAAAAGTGGTCGATGCATCATGCAAATTAACTTTTTTAGTTTCAATTTCAGATAAAATAGAATTAGCTAATTGTTTGCCAAGTTCAACTCCCCACTGATCGTAACTAAAAATATTCCAGATGATGCCTTGAACAAAAATTTTGTGTTCATACATTGCAACTAACGAACCCAAAGTTTCAGGTGTAAGTTTTTGAATTAATATTGTGTTAGTAGGCTTGTTCCCTGCAAAAACCTTAAACGGAAGCAAAAAATCAGCATCGGCTTTTGAAACATTTTGAACATCAAATTCATCTTGAACTTGTTGTGCAGTTTTACCGTTTAATAATGCCTCAGTTTGCGCAAAAAAATTGGACATCAATTTATTATGATGATCAACATTTCCAAATAGGGGTTCTACAAATCCAATAAAATCAGTGGGGATAAGTTTTGTGCCTTGGTGAATCAACTGAAAAAAAGCATGTTGTGAATTAGTTCCTGGTTCGCCCCAAATAATTGTTCCCGTTTGATAGTTTACTGGTTTTCCGTCTCGACCAATACTTTTACCATTACTTTCCATAATTCCTTGTTGCAAATAAGGTGCTAATTTTTGCAAATATTGAGTATAAGGAATGATAGCTTCGCTTTCAGCTCCAAAAAAATTATTATACCAAATACTAATTAAAGCTAGAGTTACCGGGATATTTTTATCAAAAGAGGTGTTTTTAAAATGGTCATCCATCGCATGGGCTCCTTTTAATAAATTATTAAAATTTTCAAAACCAACTGCCAAACTTATCGATAATCCTACTGCTGACCAAAGTGAAAATCGTCCTCCAACCCAATCGCTCATTGGAAAAATATTGTTTTCGTCTATTCCAAAATCAGTTACTTTTTTGATATTAGTACTAACCGCAACAAAATGTTTTGAAACATCTTCCTGTTTCGCCGATTTCAAAAACCAACTTCTTATAGTTTCCGAATTTGTGAGCGTTTCTTGAGTGGTAAAAGTTTTAGAAACAATTACAAAAAGTGTCGTTTCAGGATTTAGTTTTTTGATTATTTCATTAACATGATCTCCATCTACATTAGAAACAAAATGGATATTAAGATGATTTTTATAATATTGTAATGCCTCGACTACCATTGCCGGACCTAAATCTGAACCTCCAATTCCAACATTTACAACATCAGTAAATGCTTTTCCTGTAAATCCTTTTTTTGCACCAAATATGATTTGGTTGCTAAAAGTCGCTATACTTTTTTTAGTTTCAAAAATTTCTGGAATTACATTTTTGCCATCAACTAAAACTGTAGCATCTTGTTTTTCACGTAAAGCAGTATGCAACACTGCTCTATTTTCTGTTTGATTTATGTTTTCGCCACCAAAATATTGACTAATTGCATTTTTTAAATCAACTTCAGTTGCTAATTTTAATAGCAAATCGATTGTTTCTTGATCGATATTATTCTTGGAAAAATCAATTAAAAAGTCATTCCATTTTATGTGAAAATTCTCAGCTCGATTGGCATCATTTTGAAACATTTCTTTAATAGAGTTGTGTTCCATTGTCGAAAAATGTTTTTGAAGTTCGTTCCAAGATTTTGTTTGTGTAGGATTTATTGACTTTAGTGCCATCTTATAGTTTTTTTGAATCGCAAATTTACAATTTATGTTTCAAAATTAGATTACTAAAATTACAATAAGAAAAAGAAACCAAAGGTTAAACCTTAAATTTTGTAGCTAGGGCAGCATCTAATTCTTGTTTTAAAAATCGAGTTTCAGACTTAAATCGACCAAGATTTCGACTTTCCATAGGTTGCGAGTTAGGAAGTTTTAGTTTTAAAGCATCTACTTGTTCCCCATTTTTCCAAAACCTATAGCACACGTGCGGACCGCTTGCTAAACCAGTGCTTCCTACTTTTCCAATAGTTTCGCCTTGTTTTACACATTGTCCTCGTTTTACCAAAATTTTGGACATGTGTAAATATTGGGTAGAATATGTTTTGTCGTGTTTTACTTTTACAAAATTTCCGTTTCCAGTGGTATAGCCAGCTTGTTCCACAATGCCTGATGCGGTGGTCATAATAGGTGTTCCTGTTGGTGCAGCATAATCGGTTCCTTTGTGAGCTTTCCATTCTAATTGTACTGGATGAAACCTGTTTTTAGAAAAGTGCGACGTTATGTTTATAAATTTTAGAGGAGCTTTTAAAAAGAAATTCTTTAATGCTTTTCCCTGATCGTCATAATAATCCGTCTTTCCATTTTTTTCTTGCTTAAACGGAAATGCGTAAATTTTTTCGCCTTTGTATTCAAAATATGCTGCTCTAAGACTATCAATTCCGTCGTAAAGTGTATCATTTATGTATCTTTCTGTATAGCTCAACGCAAATTTGTCCCCTTTTTTAAGTTTAAAAAAATCAATGGACCAAGCGTAAACTTTCATCAATTTTTTTGTTAAGGATGCGTCAACATTTTCTTTTCGCAAAGTAGATGCTAATGATCCATTAAGTTTGCCTGCAATGGTTTTAACTTTAAATGTTAATGGTCTTGACTTTTTGAATCCAACTATCGAGTCCGTTAGGTCAACCAAATAATAATCTAAACGATTGGGTTGGTAAATTAAATATTGTAATTTGTTGTATTTATCTTTAGATCGAAGTGCGATATACGGTTTTTTAAATCGGACACTTGTTGGAAAAGAATCTTTAATAATTTTTATAATTTCTGATGCCTTTTTACCATTTAAATTTTGTTTTTTTAAAATTCGTTCAAAAGTGTCTTGACTTTGGATGGTGTCATATTGAACATTGAAATTATCAAATTTAAAACCAAAATCAACAATGGGTTTTACTGGTTCAAGATCTTCAATAACAAATACATCTTCTTGCTTATTGCAAGAAAATAGTGTGAAAAGTATCAGTAAAGTTGTAATGATTTTTCTCAAAAGCACAGCATGTTTTCGTCAAATTACGATATAACAATGCAATTTAAGATAGTTTTATATTGAATGAAAAAATAATTGTAAAATTTAACAATTTTCTCCCCAATTTGCGAGTTCATCCCTAGACCAAAGTTGTGGAAAAAAAATTCGCCGCTGATATTTTGGGTGCATATATTTTTTCCAATCGCTTCCACCAGTTGCTTCTGCAAGTCCATGACCGCTTTCGATATATTTTTTTGCAGCATTTAAATGTCCCATAACCCAAGTTATGTTTACAGTTTTATCATAATGACGCATTGCATTTACTAACTCAGAATTTTGCTTTTCAAGTTCAGGAAGTTGTGTGTATTTCTGCCAAATATTGGTTGTATTGTAACGTTCCATATCGCGCAAAAATTCGGCTTTATATTTTCTTTCAAATTCCTGAATTAAATAACTTTTTTCGCCAGTTTTATAATCTTTTCCTGCTGCTTGCCAGTATAAATGTTCAAATGCGTGAGAATAAGGTGTGTTTCTATCAATAGTTGCTCTAAATCGATAATCTACAAGGTTTATCAAATCGGTTGATGCAAATTCGATGGTTCTATATTGTGCACTTTGAAAACCACTCGCTGGTGTTAGTGTGTTTCTAAATTTCATATACTGTTCTACTTCCATACCATCTCCCATAATATCAAATGAAGTGGTTAACATATCAAAATAGCGACTGATTCGCATAATTCGTTCGGTAAAAAAAGTGGCATTTGGTTTTTCTGACTCGCAAATTTGATTTATTTCCCAAAGAATCATTTTAAACAACAATTCGTTTACCTGATGGTACATAATAAAAACCATTTCGTCTGGCAAAACGGTTCGTTGAATTTGTAAATTTAGTAAGGCATCAGTTTGAATATAATCCCAATATGTTATTGGTTTTGAGTATAAAAGCCCTTCAAGATGTGTTTCTGTTTTTTGACTTATGGCATCAAATTTTTGTTCTAATTTTTCAAGAACTTGTGATGATATTTTGTTCCTCATTTGTTACTCAGCTTTTATTGTAAATGAATTTTTCAGTCCTTTAAACGATTCTAAATCTGCTTTTATAGAGCCAACTGCAAGGTTTGCTTTAATTCTAACTGGCAATTTATTATCATCATCTGAAATCCAAACCGTTAAACTTTCTTGTTCTTTAAAAACACGTCCTGATTGCACTAATGGTCTAAAAATCATTGTAGAGATAATTCCAAATTTAGTCTCTAAATCTTCATCACCAATATATTTTAATTTAAATTTGGTAGATTCTTCATCAAAAAACATATCAACAATTATAGATTCACCAATTTTCAATTTCTTGATATTAGGATGATTTCGTAGGAAATAAAATGTTGAAATTATATCTTGAACATTCTCAGAGGTATTGAATGTTTTTTCGTTATTATTTTTATAATCTTTAACTAAGATGGTGTTTTTATCTTGATTAAAAAATCCTTCTTGATTTTTAGTATAACCACCTTCGTCTATTTGTCTAACATATTGATACGGTTTTCCTGTAATTTTATCAAAATAGCTTTCATAATTATCATTTACTTTAAAAAACATTCGAGACATTCCAGTAGTATAACCTGTACCAATGGCATGAAAAACTTTTTTGTTTTTTACAGTAGCTTCTTTAATCTCTAAAGTAGCATATCCTGCAGTTACAATCCCGTAATGAATTCTAAATTTAAACCATTCGCCTACATCGTAAGCGGGATCTCGTTGTGTATCGAAACTTACAGTTATAAATAATAATCCTAGTGCTAGTACCTTTTTCATTTTGTATTATATTAACTTGATTTAATAACTGCATTACAATTTCTGTTCCAAATATATAAAAACAAAAAAACCCAGTCAAATTAACGACTGAGTTTTTATGCTATTAACCAACCAAAAAACTATAAATTGTAAAAATTTATATAAAAAATTTAGGAAACCACTCCTTCACTTTTTGATACTACAAATATAACACAGTTTTTTAAGTTATTCTCAGAGAAAATTCAACTTTAACATATATTTATTAAAGAACAGGTTACTACAACGATTTCTTTTAACAATACCATACTAAAATATGAAAAAAATTGGAGCAATTTGTTGTAGTTTAACTTTTAAAAATGGAAGAAAACGTTAATTATTACAAAATTAATGACCCTAATCACACGTTATTTTATCTAAAACTATTTTGTAAGTTGCCTTATCTTTATTTTTGAAAATTAAATTTCCGTCATTTTTTGGATCTACCAGTTCGCCTTGTTTAATAAACAATTTGTTATTTTCTATTTTCATGATTTTGGTTTCGGTTTGTCTATTTCCTTCTATCATGTAATTATACAAAAGCTCCATTTCGTTTTTTGAAATTAGTTTTCCAGACAAGGTTCCTACTGCACCATCTTTTTCCCAAGGTGCTAAAACCATTTCACCTCTAACATCATCAGCACTTAAAACTCTAATTTTTACAGTTGTAGTGTCTTTATTTTCGGCTTTCAAAAAACAATACTCTCCATTTAAAGAATCATTAGTACTTGTTTTAGAACTAGTTGCAACACTATTATTTACTGACTCGGTAGTTTTAACTTGTGGTTCATTTTTTTTACAAGAATATAAAAAAGCCGAAATTATAATTAGGAAAATAACGCAATTCGAGATTTTTTTCATTTTTTTTAGCCTACTAAATTTATAATTTTCCCTGGAACAATAATTATTTTATTGGGTGTTTTGCCTTCAAGTTGTTTTATTGTTCGTTCATCAGCAAGTACAATTTCTTGAATTTGAGCAACGCTTAAATCCAAAGGCAACTTGATTGTAAACCGCATTTTACCATTAAAGGAAACAGGATATTCTTTTTCAGATTCTACTAAATATTTTTCTTCACAAATCGGAAAAGCTACTGTAGATATTGAGCCTTCGTGACCCAACTGACTCCATAATTCCTCTGCAATGTGTGGTGCATAAGGTGAAATAATAATTGCAAGTGGCTCTAAAATTTTTCTGTGATTGCATTTTAAAGTTGCTAATTCGTTGACACAAATCATAAACTGTGAAACTGAAGTATTGAATGAGAAATTCTCGATATCTTCGGTAACTTTTTTGATGGTTTTGTGCAATGACTTGTACATTTCTGGTGTTGGCACGTCGTTAGCTACAATCAAACCATTATCATCAAAATACAAACGCCACAATTTTTTCAAGAAACTATAAACCCCAGTAATTCCAGCAGTATTCCACGGTTTTGCTTGTTCCAGCGGACCCAAAAACATTTCGTACAAACGCAACGTATCAGCGCCATAATCGTTACAAATATCATCTGGATTGACCACGTTGTATTTAGATTTTGACATTTTTCCAACTTCGCGTATAACATTTAAGCGTCCTTTATCATCTCTTAAAAAGAATGCAGACTGGTAATCTGTACGCCATTTTTTAAATCCTTCTTCATCTAGTTCTTCCGAAGAATTAACTAATGAAACATCTACATGAATTGCTTGTGATTGTCCGTAAATATATTTTTTTGTTTTACCATATTTTTCAAACAAAAACCCTTCAAGTTTAACCCTAAATGAACCGTCTTCATCTATATAATACTGTCCTGCAAAACTTTTATTACTCAAATATTTTTCATCTAAAATCAAGAGTTCCTCAATAGATTCACCTGATTCTAATTCTACATTTATAGTGATACGGAATACAAAAGCACTCATTCCCAAAATCATTCCTTGATTTATCAATTTTTTGAATGGTTCTTCGGTTGGTGCGTAACCTTTGTCTTTTAGAAATTTATTCCAAAAACGAGCATACAATAAATGTCCGGTTGCATGCTCGCTTCCACCAATATATAAATCTACGTTTTCCCAATATTTTATGGCATCGGCTGAAGCTAATTCATTTTCGTTGTGCGCATCCATATAACGCATCCAATACCACGAACTTCCTGCCCAACCTGGCATGGTGTTTAGTTCTAATGGAAATATGGTGGCATCAGAATCCCTCGACTGCGCTCGGGAAGACAAATCTGAATTACTATTAATTAAGTCATTTGAAACAACTTTATTGTTAACACTATCCCAAGCCCAAGTAGTAGCATTTCCCAGTGGTGGTTGTCCGTCTTCTGTTGGTAAATATTTTTCAACTTCTGGTAAAATAATTGGTAAATATTTTGCATCAATCATTTGTGGCAATCCATTTACATAATAAACTGGAAATGGTTCACCCCAGTAGCGTTGTCTTGAAAATACAGCATCGCGCAAACGGTAATTAGTTTTTCCTTTGCCACGATTTATTCTTTCCAAAGCTTCAATAGCCTTTTGAGTTCCATCTTTATAGCCTAATCCGTTTAAAAAATCAGAATTTACTAACTGAAATCCTTCTTTGGAACTGTATGCTTCGGTACTTATATCTTGGTTAAAAATATTTTTTATTTCGGGCATTCCATCTTGTCCTTTGAAAAAATTGGCGAAAGCGTAATCTCTTTCGTCACCACATGGAACAGCCATTACAGCACCAGTTCCATAACCAGCCAAAACATAATCGCCTATCCAAACAGGAATGGGTTCGCCAGTAAAAGGATGTTTAGCATAAGCTCCAGTAAAAACACCCGAAATAGTTTTTACATCAGCCATTCTTTCTCGTTCGGACCGTTTTGAGGTAGATTCTATATATTTTTCAACAGCTTCTTTTTGGGTTTCCGAAGTTATTTGTGCTACTAATTCATGTTCGGGAGCGAGAGTTATAAACGTTACTCCAAAAATAGTATCGGGTCTTGTTGTAAACACAGCAATACTTCCTTCAGTATCTTGCATCGTAAAATTTACAGTAGCACCAACCGATTTTCCAATCCAATTGCGTTGTGATTCTTTTATAGATTCGCTCCAATCGATAGTTTCTAAACCTTGCAACAAACGCTCGGCATAAGCCGAAATTCGCATTGACCATTGCGTCATTTTTTTCCGAATTACAGAATGTCCTCCACGTTCTGAAACGCCATTTACAATTTCGTCATTTGCTAAAACCGTTCCTAATGCTGGACACCAGTTTACTTCTGTTTCAGCCAAATACGCTAATCGGTATTTAAGAAGGATCTGTTGCTTTTTTTCATCAGAATAAAAACTCCAATCCGAAGGAAAAAATATTTCAACATCATCATCACAAACTGCCTGAATAGTAGCATTTCCAGCCATTTCAAAAATGGTAATCAATGCCGAAATGTCTTCTGCTTTATCTGTAGATTTGTTGTACCACGAATTAAATAATTGAATAAAAATCCATTGTGTGTGCTTGTAATAATCTGGATTTGAAGTTTGAACTTCTCGACTCCAATCGAACGAAAATCCTATTCTATCTAACTGTTCCCGATATCGAGCAATGTTTTCTCGTGTAGTTTTTTCAGGATGTTGACCAGTTTGGATTGCATATTGTTCTGCTGGCAATCCAAATGAATCATAACCTTGTGGATGCAAAACATTAAAACCTTTGTGCCGTTTGAAACGTGCAACAATATCAGATGCAATGTAACCTAATGGATGCCCAACATGTAAACCAGCGCCTGAAGGATAAGGAAACATATCTAAAACATAATATTTAGGCTTTTGTACCTCAAATGCATTTGGGATTTCAGCGGAAGGTTGTGTTGCCACAAATGTTTGGTTTTTAGCCCAATATTGTTGCCATTTAGCTTCGATTTCGTTTGCGTGATATTTCATATTTTGGTTTTCAGTTTTCAGCCTCAGTTTTCAGTCTTCAATCTTGTTTTTTCAATGTTTTTTAATTTAGTAAAGGTGAAAATTACAACTGAAAACTGAAAACTGAGAACGCAAATTTACATTGTATTGTACCAAAGTCAAAACTTTAAACATTATAAACTATGATTAAACAAATTGTTTATTATTTTTACAGCATTAATTTACTATTTATGGCATCTTCATTTGATAAATTTCAAAGACGCAGATTAATTTCATCTTATTTTTCAGTTGTTTTAAGTGTTTTTTTGGTGCTATTTCTACTGGGAATGTTGGGACTTTTTATTTTAAATTCAAAACGATTATCTGATAATTTTAAGGAAGATATTGTCATGACTGTTTTCTTTAAAAATGAAGCAAACGATTCAGTTTTTAAAGCATTTGATGCTGAAATTAAAGCTGGGAAATTTGCGAAAAGCTACAAATACGTTTCAAAAGACGAAGCTGCAAAAGAACATAAAGACATAATTGGTGAAGATTTTATGCAGTTTTTAGGCACAAATCCGTTGTATAATTCGTATGATATTCATTTAAAATCTGCGTATGTTACCAATCCTGGATTTTCTAAAGTTGAAAGCCAGTTTAGAACAAACCCAATGGTTGCAGATGTAGTTTACGATAAACAACTAATTACCCTTGTTAATGACAATATCAAAAAAGTTACCATGTGGGTTTTAATTATTAGTGGGATTTTCACATTCATATCTGTTTTACTAATTAACAGTTCGCTTAGATTGTCTATTTATGCCAACCGATTTATAATTAAAACCATGCAAATGGTTGGAGCTACAAAGGCTTTTATCAGAAAACCATTTGTAAGACGAAGCATAATTCTTGGATTAATTGGGTCTGTATTAGCAATTTTAGCTTTGATTGGCGTTTTAATTTACATCAGTACAAATTTTCCAACATTGGATATATTTAAAGATCAATTGGAAACCATTTTGGTTCTAGTTGGTGTATTAATTCTTGGAGTTCTTATAACTTGGGTTAGCACGCACGTTGCGACACAACGATTTTTAAATTTACGTACAAACGATTTATATTAATAAATTAAAAGAGGAAAGGATTTCTTTATTCCTCGCCATAACTTTATGAAAAATAACGAACAAAAGCCTGATTTTCTTTTTGATAAAAATAATTATAAAATACTACTAATTGGTATTGCAGTTATTGCAGTAGGATTTATATTAATGTCTGGTGGTGGAAGCGATGATCCAAAAATATTTAAGGAAGATATTTTTAATTTTAGAAGAATTCGATTAGCGCCAACCTTAGTTTTAATAGGATTTGGAATTACCATTTATTCTATATTTAAAAAAACTGAAACTAGTAAATAGTGAATAGTAAGGAGTTTATCCTATATGAAATTATTTACTTCATGAATATTTCTTTTCACTAATTACTTATCACTTAAAAAATGAATTATTTACAAGCAATTCTACTTGCTATTATTGAAGGAATAACCGAATTTCTGCCTGTTTCATCAACGGGACACATGATATTAGCAAGTTCGTTTTTTGGAATAGCACATGACGATTTTACAAAACTTTTCACAATTGTAATTCAGCTTGGAACCATACTTTCAGTGGTCGTTTTATATTTTAAACGTTTTTTTCAGAGTTTTGATTTTTACTATAAACTGTTAGTTGCTTTTATTCCAGCAGTTGTTTTTGGATTATTGTTTAGTAAAAAAATTGATGCCTTGTTAGAAAATCCAATTACCGTTGCCATTTCATTACTTATTGGTGGTATCATTTTGTTAAAAGTTGACGACTGGTTTTCTAATTCAAATGATACTGTTTCATCACAAAATATAACTTATTTAACTGCTTTTAAAATAGGTTTATTTCAATGTTTGGCGATGATTCCAGGAGTTTCCAGAAGCGGTGCTAGTATAGTTGGTGGAATGACTCAAAAATTATCTCGAACAACTGCAGCAGAATTTTCGTTTTTTTTAGCTGTTCCTACAATGTTGGGAGCCACAGTAAAAAAATGTTATGATTATTATAAAGACGGTTTTGTGCTGACTCACAAACAAATTAATTTATTAATTATTGGAAATATAATTGGATTTGTTGTGGCACTTATTGCAATCAAATCTTTTATCGGGTATTTGACTAAAAATGGCTTCAAAATTTTTGGTTATTACCGAATTGTAGTTGGAATAATTATGCTGGTTATTTGTTTTGCTTTTCCAAAATTACTTTCAATATAATGAATGCAGAAGATTTTTTAAATGGTCAAATAATTTTGATAGATAAACCGTTAACTTGGAGTTCATTTCAAGCTGTAAATAAATTGAAATACATCCTTAAACGAAAATACGATTTACCTAAAAAATTTAAAATTGGTCATGCTGGAACTCTAGATCCGCTGGCAACAGGATTACTAATTATTTGTACTGGAAAATTTACAAAAAAAATTACCGAAATACAATCACAAACCAAAGAATATACCGGTACAATAACTGTTGGAGCTACAACTCCATCGTATGATTTAGAAACCGAAGTAAATGCTGTTTTTCCTACAGATCATATTTCGGACGATTTAATTTATGAGACTGTTAAACAATTTCTGGGAGAGATAAACCAGAAACCTCCCGTTTATTCAGCCATAAAAAAAGATGGAAAACGTTTGTACGAGCATGCTCGTGCTGGCGAAGAAGTAGAAATTGCTTATAGAAAAACAACGGTTTACCAATTTGAAATTACTAGAATTGTACTTCCAGAAATCGACTTTAGAGTTTCCTGTAGTAAAGGAACTTATATCCGCTCGTTAGCTTTCGACTTTGGGACTGCACTAAAATCTGGTGGTTATTTATCAGAACTGCGACGAACAAAAATTGGAGATTATCAAGTTTCTAATGCTATTTCACCAGACAATTTTGAGAAAATAAACGCAAGCTAAATAAATTAGTACCGGTTTCTAAACCACACTTTCATCCATTCCCGTTTTAAAATTAAAAAAGCTACTTGCTCTGATAATTTTGAAATATCAGAACCATCAAGCTTCATTATTTGATCTTCAGAAACATCAATAATGTAAAGCAAATTTAAATATTCAGCAAATTTATATTGAATTAACCGGTATATTTTTTCGTGCAGCTGCATTTTTAATTCATGTGGTTTTGTGCTTTGCGGAAAATCGATGCCTTCATTAGCTAAGTTAAAATCTTTATTTAGTTGGTCAATTAATTTGGGATATAAACTTTCATTTTCAGCTTCTGATAATAACAAATCTGTCGATGTAGGTGCTATAAAATTCATTATAAATTGTATTAATCCCCTTAAATTATTTATACTTTTCTGCCCATCAAATTTTCACCAAAAGATCGAAGAATTTCTTTTTTCTCATTATCAATGCTAATTTTTTTCAAGGTTTCAAATGCTTTAAGTGTATATTCTTGAATCGCTTTTTGAGTAGCTTCAGATGCACCAGTTTGGTTAAAAATTGACTTTACTGAATTTATTTTTTCCTCATTATCTGTTGGTTGAATAGAAAATAAATGTAAAAGTTGTTCTCTTTCAGAATCATTTGCAAAAGCCACAGCTTTGAGATATAAATATGTTTTTTTATTCTCAATAATATCGCCACCTACTTGTTTTCCAAAAGTTTCAGGATCGCCAAAAGCATCTAAAAAATCGTCTTGTAATTGAAATGCTAGTCCTAAATTTAAACCAAAATCATAAATCAAATTTGCATTTTCAGGAGTCGTTTCTGCTAAAATTGCTCCCATTTTCATCGCTGCAGCTATTAAAACTGCTGTTTTATATTCAATCATTTTTAGATATTCGACAATCGTTACATCATCTCTAGTTTCAAAATCAACATCATACTGTTGCCCTTCACAAACTTCTAGAGCGGTTTTACTGAACAACTTGGCTAAATCTTTAAAAACATGTGGTTCATATTTCTCAAAATATTGATAGGCTAAAATGAGCATTGCATCTCCAGATAAAATACCGGTATTGACATTCCATTTTTCATGTACCGTTTCTTTGCCACGCCTTAAAGGTGCGTCATCCATAATGTCGTCGTGAACTAACGAAAAGTTGTGAAAAACTTCAACTGCAAGTGCTGCTGGTAATGCTTTTTTATAATCGGTATCAAAAACTTCGGCTGTCATTAAGGTTAAAGTTGGCCTCATTCTTTTACCACCATCAGCTAAAATATAATTTATTGGATCATATAAATTCTTTGGCTCTTTTAAGCTTTTTATCTTAGATTGCTCGGTTAAATAATTGGAAATAAATTCTTGATATTGATAAATAGAATGCATTCTTTACAAAACAGTTTAGGATTAAATGATTTAAATTTTTCTAATAGAATTCAAAACACTTTTACAAAAGTAAATTAAAAATGTGCTTTTGACAATTTAAAATTCTAGATACTCTTTTGCCCAATGTTAAATTTATGTAAAAACTATGGAAACTATTTTTGTTTATAAAGTTTCCAAGTTACATTTGCATTTTAATTCACAAATGATAGCAATTTTAAAAACGAATTCAAAAAATTTAGATTTTATAAATCTGGTGGCTCTATTAGATGCTGAATTAGCTGTAAGAGATGGTGCTGACCATGATTTTTATAATCAGTTTAATACTATTGCTACACTACAATTTTGCATAGTCGCTTATAAAGATAAAATACCCGTTGGTTGTGGTGCAATACGAGAATATTCTGAAAACTGTATGGAAATAAAAAGAATGTTTGTGCCATTTGAAAATAGAGGAAAAGGAATTGCTTCAAAAATTCTGACCGACTTAGAAATTTGGGCTTCAGATTTAGGTTTTTCAAAATGTATTTTAGAAACTGGTATAAACCAACCTGAAGCACTGTCGTTGTACAAAAAAATGAATTACAATATCATTCCAAATTATGGTCAATATGAAAACGTTGCAACCAGTATTTGTTTTGAAAAAAAGTTACTATGAAAGAGAAAATCATCAAAAAAGCTACAGAAATGTTTTTGAAATTAGGTTTCAAGAGCGTTACTATGGATGATATTGCCTGCGAAATGTGTATTTCTAAAAAAACAATTTATAAATATTTCAGTAATAAGGAAGTCCTAATTGAAGAAGGAACTGAAATTATTCATCAAAAAATTCATACCATAATAGACGAAATTGTAGCAAAAAATTACAACGCCATCGAAGAGAATTTTGAAATTAGAAGAATGTTTAAAGAAATGTTTCAAACTATAAATGATTCCCCGGTTTATCAATTGAAAAAACATTATCCAGAGATTCATTCTAAAATGATTGCTAATGAACTTGAAGATTGCAATACAATGTTCAAACAAAACATCTTAAAAGGAATAGAACAAGGTTTATACCGAAAAGATTTAGATGCTGAGATGTATGCAAAATTTTATTATATGTTAATTTTTGCGATAAAAGAAACTACACAATTAGAAAGTGAATCGCACAAACTAGAAACTCATGTATTGGAATATCATACAAGAGCATTAGCGTCACCCGAAGGAATTTTAGAATTAGAAAAACAATTATCTAACCATATATAACACGTTACAATCCATGAAAAACAAAACTTTTATAATTGCAATTTTGCTTTTGGTATTTACCAAAGTAGCTGCTCAAAATAAACCACAACAAAACTTTTCCTTCAGTTTGGAACAAGCTATAAATCACGCATTAACAAATAATAGGCAAGCTATAAATTCTGGAAAAGATATTGAAATTGCTAAGAAAAAACGTTGGGAAACCACTGCTATGGGTTTGCCTCAAATAAATGGAAATGTGGGCTATCAAGATAATTTTAAACTGCAGACTTCCCTTTTACCAGCGCAAATTTTTGGTGGTCCTGCTGGCGAATTTGCCGAGGTAACTTTTGGAACAAAGCATAATGCTAGTGCAAGTTTAGGACTTACTCAATTGCTTTTTGATGGTTCCTATATTGTGGCACTTCAAGCATCAAAAACATACATTGCTTTTTACGAAAATTACAAGAAAAAAACCGATTCGGATGTTAAAGAAATGATTACCAATTCCTATGGAAATGTATTGTTAGCGCAAGAAAGTACTGAGATTTTGAAACGAAATAAATCTAATTTAGAAAAAACACTTTTTGACACCAACGAAACTTTTAAAAACGGATTAATAGAGGAAGAAAACGTAGAACAACTTAAAATTACATTAGCTACCATAAACAGTAATTTAAATTATGTGTCTCGATTAAAAGAAATTTCATTAAAAATGTTGAAAATAAATTTAGGAATCGCCATTGAAGATGATTTAATTTTGACTGATAAATTGGACGATTTGACTAAAAATAATATGGATTTAGCCTTGACTTCTCAAGCAACAAATGCTGACTTCAGTGCTAAAAATAATATTAATTACATCATTACCGAGAATTTTGTACAACAACGAACGTTAGAATTAAAACTCCAAAAAAGTAAAGCGTTACCAACTTTAGCAGCAGGTTTAAATTACGGGGCAAACTCATATAGCGACTCATTTCATTTTATCAATTCAAATCAGCGGTGGTTTAATTATTCAAACTTGGGTGTCAATCTGAGCATTCCTATATTTAGTAGTTTTGCAAGAAGTGCACGAACCCAACAAGCAAATATTTCATTAGATAAAGCCAAAAATGATCTAATCGATGTGGAACAAAAATTAAAATTACAGTATCAAAATGCAAAGAGTGATTATGAATTTAGCATTGAGCAATACAACAGCTCCAAAGAAAATTTAAAACTTGCAGAACGCATTGAAAATAAGCAACAAATAAAATTTAAAGAAGGACTTTCCAGTAGTTTCAATCTTACTGAGGCGCAAAGACAATTATATACTTCCCAGCAAAGTTATTTACAAACAATGGTAGATGTAATTAATAAAAAAGCAACGTTGGAAAAAGTAATTTCAAAATAAGAACCAATTAATAAACATACATAAACTTACACAAAATGATAAAAATGAAAAAAATATTACTAGTCCTGTCACTTTCGGTATTGATTTTTTCTTGTAAAAACAAGTCTGATAGTACATCAATTGATGACTTAGTAAAAACAAAAAACGTAAAAGAATTACAAGCTAAGAAAACAATAATTCAAACCGAATTAAATAAAATAGATGAAGCATTATCTAAATTAGACACCAAAAAAAATGAAGAAGCATTAGTTTCAATAGTCACTGTAAAAGATACATTATTTAAACATTATCTTGAAATTCAAGGGAATGTAAATACAAAAGAAAATATATTGGTGCAACCAGAAATGCCTGGAGCTTTAGTACTATTAAATGCAAAAGCAGGACAAAAAGTGAGTAAAGGTCAAGTTTTGGGTCGCGTAGATGATGGAGGCATGAGTCAGCAAGTTGCAAGTTTAGAAACACAATACCAACTTGCAAAAACAACTTACGAACGTCAAAAGAATCTTTGGAATCAAAAAATTGGATCAGAAATTCAGTATTTGCAAGCACAAACGCAAATGATTAGTTTATCAAAATCTGTTGCTCAAGCCAAAGCTGGATTGTCTAAAACCCTTATTCGTGCACCGTTTACAGGAACTATAGACGAAGTTTTTGTAGAACGCGGACAAGTAGTTTCAGCTTCACCACAAGGATTGATGCGTATTGTGAACTTAAATAATATGTATGTTTCTACCAATGTTCCTGAGACTTATATCGGAAAATTAAAAGTAGGAACTGAAGTTGAAGTTTTCTTAACCTCTTTAAACAAGACTTACAAAGGGAAAGTACGCCAAGTTGGTAATTTTATCAATCCCAATAATAGAAGTTTCGGTATAGAAGTCGCTGTTCCAAATCCTGATAATTTATTACGTCCAAACCAAGTTGCTAAACTAAAAGTTATAGATTATATCAACAATAAAACAGTTGTGGTGCCAACCAATGTAATTCAATCTGATGGTGAAGGAAATAAATATGTTTACGTCGCCACGGATGTAGTTGGGAAAACAGGAAAAGCCAAAAAAGTTATCATAAAAACGGGACAATCATCTGATAGTGTTACCGAAATTTTAAGCGGATTAACTGCCAACGAAATTATAATTACCGAAGGTGTAAATGTAATTTCTGACGGAATGAAAATTAATTTCTAAAAAATAAACGTTTCAAATTTAAGGTTTCAAGTTGTTTTAAAAACCTGAAACCTGAAACTCGAAACCTGAAACATAAATTATGGAACATAAAAATCACGAATTTGCAATATCAAGTTGGGCTGTAGATAACAGAATTACGGTTTACATCTTAACCTTGATCATAATTGTAATGGGAACTTTGGCCTACATCAATATGCCTAGAGAAGATTTCCCAGAAATTTTAGAAAACAAAATATTTATTTCTTCAATTTTTCCTGGAAACTCAGCCGAAGATGTTGAAAAACTGGTTGTAAAACCGCTTGAAGATCAATTTAAAAATATTTCGGGAGTTGAAAAAGTTACGTCAAGTTCGTTTCAAGATTACGGAATGATTGTGGTTGAATTTGACCAAAAAATTACTATTGAAGAAGCAAAAGTTAAAATAAAAGATAAAGTAGATCAAACGAAAGCCAAAACCGATTGGCCTAATTTAGACAACGGTAGCAAGGTTGAACCTAATGTTTTTAACATCAATATATCAGAAGAAGTTCCAATTTTAAATATCAATTTAAAAGGAAATTATACCACGCAACAACTTAAAAAATATGGCGAATATTTAAAAGATGAAATAGAAAATGTTCCCGAAGTAAAAATTGTTGACATTCTTGGTGTTGATGATAAAGAAGTTGAAATTGCAGTTGATGTATTTAAAATGAATGCAGCACAAGTAAGTTTTGATGACATTCAAAACGCTGTGAAATATGAAAATATGACACTTTCTGGCGGTAATTTAGTGTCGCAAGGTTCACGAAACAACATCAGAATTGTGGGCGAAATATCCAATCCAGATCAGTTGAATAACGTAATTGTAAAATCGTTTAACGGTACGGTTTATTTAAAAGATATTGCAAAAATAAGTTTTAAAGAAAAAGAAAAAACAACCTACGCTCGCGAAACCGGTCAAGAAGTTGTGATGCTGAACGTAAAGAAACGATCGGGACAAAATATGATTTCGGCAATTGATCAAATAAAAGAAATTACTAAAAAAGCTCAAGAAAGCGTTTTGCCTAAAGATTTAGTTTTAGAAATGACTAACGATCAATCTTCATCAGTTGAACATCAGGTTAACGAACTTTCCAATCACATTATTTTCGGAATTATACTCGTAATGATTGTGCTGATGTTTACAATGGGTTTGCGAAATTCATTGTTTGTTGGTGCCGCAATTCCGCTATCAATGTTAATGGCATTTGCAATTTTATCAGCATTTGGTTTTACCTTAAACACAATGGTTTTGTTTGGTTTAGTAATGGGATTAGGACTTCTGGTAGATGATGGAATTGTGGTAGTTGACAACGTTTTTGCCAATATGCGAAAAGGGATGAGCAGAATCGAAGCTTCTAAAACTGGAATTGGCGAAATTGCTTGGCCTGTAATTTCATCAACGGCCACAACACTTGCCGCATTTATTCCGCTAGCTTTATGGCCAGGAACTGTTGGGAAATTTATGATTTATTTTCCAATAACATTGTCTTGTGTACTTGGTGCTTCATTATTTGTGGCAATGGTTATAAACGCTGCTATGACTGGCGGATTTATGGATATTGAGGATAAAAATATTTCTAGAAAAAAATTAAAAAATCAAACTAAATTTTTACTTTCAATTGCGTTATTTTTTGGTGTATTTGGATATTTAATGAATGGTGTATTTGGATTTAAAATAAGTTTTTCATTTTTAAGCCCAACATTTTCCAGAGTAATTTGTCACTTATCAATAATTTATTTAGGTTTTATTTGGGCATATAATTTACGAGTTTACAAATGGACACAAGATTTTCAACACAGTTTTTTTCCAAAATTGGAAGCAAAATACCAAGTTTTTTTGGGTAAAATATTAACAGGAAAACGTGCTGTTATATCATTAGCATTAATTATCGGTTTGCTAATTTTTTCAGTTGTATTATTAATAATTTTCCCAAGAAACGTATTGTTTTTTCCTAATAATGTACCAAAACAAAATATTGTTTACATTGAATATCCACAAGGAACAGATATTTCTAAAACTAATAAAGCCACTTTATTTGTAGAAAAACAAGTGATTGATGTTTTAAAGAAATATGTTGATGAAAGTACCAAAGAAAATTATTTAGCAGAAAGTATTGTATCTCAAGTCGGAATGGGTGCTGGAAATCCGAATGTAGATTCTGGAAATCAATCGGAAACGCCGTACAAAGGGAAAGTTACAGTAAATTTCTCTGAATTTAATTTGCGTAGAAATGTAGATACCAACCAAATACTTGAAGAAATTAGAGCCAAAGTAAAAGGAATTGCTGGCGCAAAAGTTACGGTTGAAAAAGATGCAGCTGGTCCACCGTCGGGTTATCCAATTTCACTGCAATTATCTGGAACAAACTATGACGAAATGTTAGTAGAAGCCAATAAAGTTATTGCTTTTATCAATTCGAAAAATATTCCGGGTATCGAAAAATTAAATATTGACGTCAATAAAGAATCGCCAGAATTGGAAATGAAAATTGATCGTGTTGGTATTGGAAGTCTTGGTGCCACCACAGGACAAGTAGGTTTTACAATGCGTAGAGCCATTTATGGTCAAGAAATTTCTAAGTATAAACAAGGAAAAGACGATTATGATATTGTAATGCGTTTGCAGGAAGACCAACGCAAAAACGAAAGTGTTTTGTTTAATCAACCTGTAACGTTTAGAAACCAAAACAACGGACAAATTGTTCAAGTTCCTATTTCATCTATTTCTACAACTGAGAAAAAATATACTTTTAATCAGATAAAGCGTAAAAATGCCAAACGTGTCATGACCATTTATTCTAATGTTTTAACTGGTGCCAATGGCGACGGAATTACAAAAGAAATTCAAGCTGCTTTGGTAAATGCAAATTATAAAATGGCTGGCGATATAACCTATTCGTTTTCTGGTGAGCAAGAACAACAGAAAAAAGATTCCAGTTTCTTGTTTGGAGCCTTACTTTTAGCGTTAGCAAGTATTACCATCATTATTGTGTTGCAGTTTAACTCTATTTCCAAAACGCTAGTAATTATGTTTACTGTTTTACTAAGTTTTTCAGGTGTATTTTATGGTTATGTTATTGCAGGAATGGATTTTGTGATTCTGATGACGATGATGGGAATTATTGCCTTATCAGGAATTGTGGTGAAAAACGGAATTGTACTGATGGATTTCTTCGTTTTATTATTAGATGAAAAAGTACGTGTTAACAAAGTAAGTTCGCACGACGATTTATCAATTGAAGACATTAAAGAGGTGATTATAGTTTCTGGAAAATCAAGATTACGTCCCGTTTTATTAACTGCTTTAACTGCAATTTTAGGATTGATTCCACTTGCTATCGGGTTAAATTTTGACTTCTTCGGATTGATAACCGATTTAAATCCGCATTTATATATGGGTGGAGATAATGTGATATTTTGGTCACCATTAGCATGGACCATTATTTTCGGTTTGACTTACGCAACCGTTTTAACCTTAGTTATGGTTCCGGTGATGTTTTATTTAGTAAAACGAATTAAATATTGGTTGAGAGACAGAGAGAATAGAAACATTGAAACTGAAAAGTTACAACTGTCATAATTTTTTTTATTTGGTAATTATAACTTTAAAAGTTTTTGAATGTATTCCATCAGAAATTTTAACAAAATAAATACCATTATAAAAACTGTCTGTTTCAATTATACTAAGTGTGCTTCCTTGCAAAATTTTAGTCGATTTTACCACTTTACCTAACTCATCAATTAAATCGACATTTAAATCAGTTTCTAATAAATCAGTTTGAATGGCAATAAAATCGGTTGCAGGATTTGGTGAGATTGATATTTTAGTTTTATTGATATCAAAAGTGTTATTAGCCAAATAGGTTGTTGTGCCTGTTGGTACAGAAGTTACAGTTGATGAAACTACATTTCCATAAAAAGTTGGACCAACCACATAAGGATAAGCAGAATTATAATTAGCATCTACAGTTGTAAAATAACAATAAATTCCATTTGGATATTCGGGAGTTACACAAAATCGTCCATTATGAATATCTAAATAAGTAGGATCAGTGGGATGTGAAATAAATTCATAATCCTCTCTAAAATAGCCGTTAAAATAAGTTGAACTCACTGCAGGACCATTTGTTCTTGTAGTATTCGTTTTTAGTTGATAACTAGATTTCATTCGTGCAATAGCACCTGTTCCATCTGTATTAGTATAAGCATACGCTCCATAAATAGGAAATCCATCATAAGCAAAACCAAGAAGTGGCGAGTGAACAGAAGGATTTATAACATATAATCCGTCTGATGGATACGTATTACAAACCGTTGATAGGACTTGCAAATCAAGATTAAACGCACTCGGATTTTGATGATGATGATAATTTCCCATAGCTGGATGCGCTTTTGCACAATCAAACCCTGCGCGCTCTGCTGGAATTGCATCTCTATTCCAGGCTTGGGTTGTACCCATTCCGCCAGGACACGGCGAATTTCCCGGACCACCACAAAGTGAACTTGTTGTATTATTCCAAGCGACACCATCACGATAATCAAACAAGGCAACCCCATTTATAAAAACACCAATGTTGCCAGCAGTAGTTGCAGTAGCAGTTCCTGTATTTTGTGTTGGCGTTAACGGGAATTTAAAAATTTTATTCTGTGCAGTGGCTAACGACGGGTTTCCATCTTGAAAAGGTCCAGTTATGTATGCTGGAATTCCAGTTGCCGAAACATAAACATTGGTAGCATTATATTGAACTGATTGAATATTTGCTTGCACGGCATCAACTATTGGAGTTGAATTTCCAGCTACATAATGTCTACCTGTTATGTTAGTAGTATTTCTTAACCAAGCTGTAATTGCAGGATTGGTTTGAGAAAATAAGGGATAGTTTACAATTAAGAATACTAAAATAAATTTTTTCATGTTTTTTGTTATTAGATTATTGGTTAGACGAAAGAAGTTTTAAATTCTTGTGTTCCTTCTAAAATTTATTCCCTTGGATAAGAATATCTCGGATTAAAAAGAAATTCTTTATCAGAAAGTGTTTTTAAAAAAGCAACTAAATCGGCCCTATCATTATCAGATAAATTCATGGGTTTAATTAATTCCTTCGGTAAATTATTAGCACCACCAAGGGAATTGTAATGTTTTATTACTTCATTTAATGTTTTAAATCGACCATCATGCATGTAGGGAAACGTAAATTGTATATTTCGTAATGTAGGCACTTTAAATTTCAATGAATCTTTAGTGTTTTGTGTTATTTTCATTCGTCCCAAATCGTTTAAAGTTGGGTCGATTTTTAAACCATTAGTCTCAAACTTTTCGCTTGTAAACAAGGGCTCCTTGTGGCAAGAAGCACAGTTTTGCTTAAACAAGTTATATCCTTTGAGCTCCATATCTGTAAATCGATCACTGTTTCTAATTACCTTATCATATTTTGAATTTGAAGATGTTAATAAGACAACAAATTGAGATAGTGCTTTTAAAATTAATTGCCCAGTAATTTTTTTTGTGCCAAAAGCCTTTTCAAATAATTCAGGATATTTAGTTGTTTTTTCTAATTTTAAAACTATATTTTCTAACTTTTCATCCATTTCAAATTCACTTGAAATTGGAGCTAACGGTTGCATATCTAAGTGATTAACACCACCATCCCACATAAAATTTTTTGTCCAAGCTAAATTTTGTAATGATAATGAATTTCGAACTCCAATTTTTCCATCTATGCCATGACTCAAATCATGATCTACATGAGTAAAACCAGTTTGTTGTAAGTGACAACTTGAACATGAAATGGTATTATCTCTTGAAAAAATTGGATCATAAAATAAATTTCTACCAAGTTGAAACCCGTTTTCAGTTAATTTATTTTTTGAAAAATCATAAACTGGTTTTGGCCATCCTTTTGGAATATCAAAATATAAGGGTGTAAACAGGCTTTTAGAAAATGCTAGAATTCCAAATACTAAAATGCTAAACAAAATAATTTTACAAAGGGTGTACTTCATTTTATAGAAAATAACTTTGTTGACATGTCGGCAATTTTCATTGCATCTTTACAAGGAGTCATTATTGTATTTGTGTTAACTAAATTAATTTCATCAAACAATTTAGCAAAATCAACAGTAATAAGTAATTCGAC
>JACMPO010000174.1 GCA_014377455.1 Flavobacterium sp. | reverse complement strand
TTTTCAAAATATCCAAAACTTGTAAATAAATTAAAAATTGCATCAAACTTCTGATGAAATGGATTTCGCATGTCGTGCACATTAAAATGCAAACTTTCGTTTTCATTTTTTTTTGCTTCTAAAATGCTATTTTCAGACAAATCTACTCCGGTAACTTCAAACCCAAGTTGATTTAAATAGATAGAGTGTCGGCCTTTTCCGCAAGCTAAGTCTAAAACTTTTGCTTTCTCGGGCAAATTTAAATATCGAGTCAAATTATCCATGAAAATTTGAGCTTCACGATAATTTCTATCTTTATAAAGTATGTGATAATAAGGAGAATCAAACCATGAGGCGTACCAAGTTTTAGAATTGGCATTTTGGTTATCGTCATTTTGCATTTCGGACTTTGACATTTATAAGCAATCAAAAATATTAATCCTGCAAATTTAGTGTATTTTTGTCGAAGTAATTTAAATATTGAATGGTACCAATTAACTTTAAAATTACTGCTGATTATTAGAATAATATACAATGGAAAATTTTAAAATGATTGCCAAAACGTTCTTTGGCTTTGAAGAAATACTTGTAAAAGAACTTCAAATTCTTGGTGCTCAAGATGTTGAAATGGGAGTTAGAATGGTGAGTTTTAAAGGCGATAAGGGTTTTATGTATAAAGCAAACTTGTCCTTACGAACAGCACTCAAAATTTTAAAACCTATTTATTATTTTCGGGCAAATAGTGAAATTAATTTATATAAAGGAATTCAGGGAATTAACTGGTCAAAGTATTTGAGCACAAATCAGACTTTTGTAATTGATTCCACAGTTCATTCTGATGTATTTAAGCATTCGCAATTTGTTTCTCAAAAATGTAAAGATGCTATAGTTGATCAATTTAGAGATCGAACTGGACAAAGACCAAGTGTTGATAAAGATTTTCCCGATTTGCGAATTAATATTCATATAGATAAAGATCAATGTTCAGTCGCACTTGATACTTCTGGAAATTCTTTACATCAGCGAGGTTACAAAACTGCAACTAATATTGCTCCAATAAACGAAGTTCTTGCAGCAGGAATGCTTTTACTATCGGGTTGGGATGGAAAATCAGATTTTTTGGATCCAATGTGTGGATCTGGAACCATATTAGCCGAAGCGGCAATGATTGCTTGTAATATTCCCGCAAATATTAATAGAAAAGAATTTGCTTTCGAAAAATGGAATGATTGGGACAATGAACTTTTTGATCAAATAATTGAAGCATTGCTCAAAAAAACTCGTGAATTTAGGTATTCAATAATAGGTTACGACAAAGCGCCAAGTGCCGTTGAAAAAGCTAAGATGAACATTAAAAATGCCAATTTGGATGATTATATTACTATAAGTCAGGCGAATTTTTTTGATACTAAGAAAGAAAATATTGGATCGTTGCAGATGGTTTTTAATCCGCCTTATGGCGAACGATTAGATATTGAAATGGAACGTTTTTACAGAGAAATAGGCGATACTTTAAAAATTAATTATCCTAATACTAATGCTTGGTTTATTACTGCAAATCTGGAAGCGTTGAAATTTGTTGGACTAAAACCATCACGAAAAATTAAACTTTTTAACGGAAGTTTGGAAGCACGATTGGTAAAATACGAAATGTACGAAGGAAGCAAACGAACTAAATTTCAAGTAGTTTAGCAGAAAAATTGCTTTTAAATTTCTAAATAACTTTGCTTTAAACAACTTTAAACAGCTTAAAACTAATTTTTTTAAATAAACTATTCTTCTAGTAAATCTGGTCGGCGGTTTTTTGTATGTTGATATGCCATTTCGTCTCGCCATTTATCAATTTTTGCAAAATGACCACTTGTTAAAACTTCAGGTACTTTCCAACCTTTATAATCTGCTGGACGAGTATAAATAGGTCCAGAAAGTAAATTATCTTGAAAACTATCAGTCAGCGCCGAAGTTTCATCTGATAAAACTCCCGGTATTAATCTAATTAAGGCATCGCTTAAAACCAATGCACCTAATTCGCCACCAGAAAGTACATAATCGCCAATTGAAATTTCTTTAGTAATAAAATTATCCCGAACACGCTGGTCAACGCCTTTATAATGACCACATAAAATTATTATATTTTGAAGCATGGACATTTTATTTGCCATTTTTTGGTTTAATGTTTCTCCATCAGGACTCATGTAAATTATCTCATCATACGCTCGTTCCGATTTTAATTTAGCAATACAATCGTCAATAGGTTGAATCATCATGACCATTCCTGCGCCACCACCAAAAGGATAATCGTCTACACTTTTTTGTTTGTTAGTTGTGTAATCTCGCAAATTGTGAAAATAAACTTCTACTAATCCTTTATCGATTGCACGTTTAAGAATCGACGCCTCAAAAGGACTTTTTAACAAATCGGGTAATAATGTGATGATGTCAATTCTCATGAATTTATTTTGAAGATATTAAAATAGTAGTATTTTAGGAAGCCAAACGCTGTTTTTGAATTCCATACTCGGTCCAAGTTTTCTTAAACTCTTTGGTTTCTTTCCTTATTTGAATATTTTTTTGAATCATTTCGGGCTTTACATATCCGCGCGCATGATCTAGGTGAATGCAAACTGTAGAATACCTAATTTGTTTGGCTTTAACACCATTATTAACTAATCGTTCTCCAAATTCTCTATCTTCTCCACCATATTGCATGCGCTCATCAAAACCATTTACGGCTAAAAAATCCGATTTCCAACCTGATGCGTTATGTCCGTTCCAGCTTGGTGTAGTTGGTGTAACAAAATTTAAAAACCAACTTTTTATACCATTTGCAATGATTTTGTTATTTTTAAAAGATATTTTAATTCCATTTTTTTTAAGCCAATTCAGTTCAAAACATTTCCCTGAATAAATATCGTTTTTATCAATTTTATTCGATAAATCCATCGGAAGTTTGAAATAACCTCCCGAAATAAAATGATTTTCTTCTCTAAATTTAATGTGCTGTTCCACAAAATCTTCTCTAGGAATGCAGTCGCCATCAGTCATTAAAATATAATCAGTGGTCGATGCTAAAATTGCTTTATTGAGAATCACAGTTTTTTGAAATCCATTATCTTCATGCCAAACATGAATTATCGGAAAAAAAAGTTCTTTTTTAATTTGTTCTAAACACTCTAAAGTTCTTTTGTCAGAACCATCATCAGCAATAATGACTTCAAAATTTCTAAAAGTTTGAGTATTATAACCATATAAAACTTTAGCCAGCCATTCGGGCGAATTATAAGTACTTATGATTATTGAAATATCTTTCTTCATTATAGTGCAAAGATAAAATATTTTTTTTAAGTTTGATTTAATCTATTTTATTGATGCAAACACTAACTGTTATTATTCCCACTTTTAACGAGGAAAATTATATCGAAGACTGTCTTATTTCGATTTCATTTGCAAATCAGATAATTGTGGTAGATTCTTTTAGTTCAGATTGTACAGTTGAGATTGCAAAAAAATATAATTGTAAAATTATTCAACGGAAGTTTGATAACTTTTCTAATCAAAAAAATTGTGCAATTAAGGATGCCACAAGTGACTGGATTTTATTTTTAGATGCTGATGAACGCGTAACTGAAAAACTTAAATTAGAAATTTTCGAAACTATCAATAATTCTAAAAATGAGGCTTTCAAAATAAGATTTCCACATTTTTACATGAATCGATTTTTATATCATACTGAAAATAAAGTAGTACGACTGGTTAAAAATAAAAATATCCTTTTTGAAGGACTTGTTCATGAAAAATTATTACACGAGGGAAGTGTTGGGATTTTAAAAAATTTCATGTTGCACTACACCTACAAAGGTTTGTTTCATTACATAAAAAAGAAAGATTCTTACGCTTGGTTTCAAGCAAAAATGGCACTAGAAAAAAAGAAAAAAGCCACTTATTTCCACTTAATTTTTAAACCAACCTACAGATTTTTTCACACTTATTTTATCCGAAAAGGATTTTTAGACGGTGTTCCAGGTTTGGCAGTTGCCGCGATAGATGCTTATGGAGTTTTTTCGCGCTATGTTAAAATGATTTTGATAGAACGTGATTTAAAATAATTTAAGTTTTCCAAATTTAAGTTTTAATCTAAATTTTAAAAAACTATCCTGTCCTTTTACATCTATTCGCTGTATTTCATATTTATTTTTGAAAGGAAATGTATTCACTTTATTCCCTATTCTAAATCCCATTTTGATCGAATTTTCTTCTAGGATTTTAAAAAACACTTTTTTTTGTGGATTTTTTTTCGGGAAATTTCCATACGGATATGCTAGTGAATTTGTGATTTGTAAATTATTTGATCTTATAATGTTAAAACAAGCATCAAAATCTTTTTGTATTTCATCAGTAGAAAGTGAATCATATTTTTGGTGCAAATAAGAATGATGTCCAAGTTCAATAATGTTGGAATCTAAAGATTTAAGTTGGTCTAACGTCATTATTTTATGACTCAAATTATCAATTGAGGCATTCCACTTGTCAGTTTTATCAATATACCCATAAGGTATAAAAAATGTAGCTTTAAAATTGTATTTTTTTAAAAGTGGTACGGCATGAATAAGTTGATTTTCAGTAACATCGTCAAAAGTTAAAACAATACTTTTAAGTGCAATAACTTTTAAATTTTCGAGTTCAGATGCAAAGTATGAAGTATACTTTTGGTCTGATAAATAGCGTAATTGTTGCTCAAATTTTGATACTGAAATTGTAAGTCCTTGGCTTAAATTCTGGTCTTGGCAAAAATTGTGATACATTAAAATGGGTAACTTGGACACTTTAATAATGGTATTTGAAATCTTTAAAATATTGGTAAAAGTACTATCTTTGCTTGTAATTTCATCTATTTATATGACTGAAAATAATCAAATTCCCAAAATTACTGCGCTTGCAATTACTTTTAACGAAGAAGAAAACGTAAAACGTTATGTTGAGGGTTTACATTTTGTAGATGAAATTATATTTATAGATTCTATTAGTACTGATAAAACAGTTGCACTGGCTCACGAACTGAATGTTTCTGTTTTAGAACGAAAGTTTGATAATTTCTCAGATCAACGCAATTATGCAATTAGCAAGGCTAAAAATGATTGGATTATATTTTTTGATTTAGATGAAATAATATCTCCTTTACTAGAATCTGAAATCAAAAGCGTTTTAAAAAATCCGATGAACAATGTTGCCTTTTTTGTAAAAAGAAACTTTTTTTTCATGGGCAAACACATCAGGTTTGGAGGATGGCAAAACGATAAGGCAGTTCGATTATTTAATAAAAATCATTGCAAATACAATGGAAATTTAGTTCATGAAGAGGTTCAAGCATCGGGAAAAATAGGGATTTTTAAAAATGGAGTTAACCATTATAGTTACAAAAATTTTGATAATTATAACGACAAACTTAACTTATATAGTAAACTGCAAGCCACAAATTTATATAACCAAAAGATAAAACCAAACGGGTATCATTTGATTTTTAGACCTACTTACAGGTTTGTTTGGCAATATTTATTTCGATTTGGAATTTTAGACGGCAAAGAAGGATTTATTTTGGCTTATGTACACTCGTTTTCTGTTTTTAAACGGTATTTGCAACTTTGGATGATGTATCGAAAAATCGAATAGTTACTTGAACAGAAATTTAAACCATTGCCCTAAATTTTTTAGCGCAATTTTTGATTTTAAATTTTTCAAATTTGAATTTATAATTAATGATTTTATTTCATTTAAATTTTGACTCGGGAAATAAGCAAGTTTTTTCCAACGTTCAGGTTCAATGTAATAAAAGTCGCGATAATTCCCATAATTTTTTTCGTCAATTTTTTTCCATTTTTCCATAAACGAATCATTGACTTCGGCATTGTGTCCCCAGTTGTTAATTTTGAACGCCAATTCTTTTTCTCCTCTCGATAATGATTCATGTAGCACAATGGAATCTATGTATATCGTTCGTTCATCTGTCCGTCGAGCACAAGTGTAATTGGGATAATTTGTTGCAAAAATGGCTTTCATGGGTTTGTCAACATATAAAATTCCGTTTGCGGTATATTTATAAATTATAATCCAAAACGCTGCAATTTGAATTTTGTTTTTTTCGGGTTGCTCCAAATAATGATCATATTTTCTTAAATTGGATACAAATTTTTTGAAGTTTATAAAATATTCGTCGCTATCAACTTGAATCAACCAGTTTCCGATTCCCATTTTTAAAGATAACAAATGGCGTTCTCGAGTATCATTTTCTAATGCTGTTAATTCAGGAACATAAAAATCATCTTCATAAATTTCAATTTTATTGTCAATATCAAATTCATTTAACCATAAATAAAATGACTGATCAATTGTAAAATTTTGTCCAGACCAAGTTCGTAAGTTACTGTCTTTTGCTAAAAAAATTTTATCAGAATATTTATAAACCGCAGGAATTGAAGTTTTTAATTTCTCGTAATCGTATGAAAGCAAGAAACCTACATGAATTTTTTTCATAATTATTTTTACTTTTACTGATTATCTTGTTTGAATTTTGGGAGAAATAATTGTATTATTGAAGTAAAAATTTTCAAAATTTTCCAAGCAATTTTATGATTTCGAATATGGAGTATTTGTTGTATTCTTTTTGAATTTACTTCGGCTAATTGTTTATAATCATTTTCAAAAAGCGGAAAAAACTTTTTTATAGTAGTCATTTTTTCATATTGAGCAATATGTTGATATTTTGCTAATGATGAAATACCTGTAAAATCGTAATCGCAAATTGTTATTGGTAAATATTTATAGGGAACGTTAATTTTGCAAATGGTGTAAATGAAAAATTCCCAATCTGAAACTATTTTATAATTTTCGTTATAATAAAAATGTTTTTCAAATAAATCTTTTCTTATAAATGTAGATTGGTGATTTATAGAACTATTGTAAAAAAAAGAAAAGGACAATTGAGAAGGGTAAGTCTTTTTTCTTTTTCCGTCTGCTTTAATTTTATAGTTATCTCCGTAATAAATATCAAAGTTGGGAGTTAGATATTTAGTAACATCAGTCAAAACATTTTTATTGTTAAATACATCGCCACTGTTCATAAAAATCACAAATTCACCCTCTGCATTTTTTATACCTTTATTCATGGCATTATAAACGCCCGAATCTTTCTCGCTTATCCAGTAATCAATTTTGGATTTATAGTTTTCAATAATTTTGGTACTGCCATCGGTACTTTTTCCATCAATGATTACAAATTCAAAGTTAGTAGCGGTTTGGTCCAGAACACTTTTTATGGTTTTTTCAAGTCCTACTTTGTCGTTATAATTTATGGTTATTACCGAAATTTTTTTCATTATTAGGCTTGTAAAAATTTAGTTTTGTACACTTCTTCTATACCATCTTTAAGGTTTATATTATGTTGCCAACCCAAATTATGTAATTTAGTACTATCCATTAATTTTCGCAACGTACCATCGGGTTTTGAAGTGTCAAATTTTATCTCTCCTTCATAATTTACAATATCTTTAATCAAAAATGCTAATTCTTTGATTGAAATTTCTATTCCAGAACCAATATTTATTAAGCCTTTTTCATCATAATTTTTCATTAAAAAAACACAAGCATCTGCCATGTCCGAGGCATGCAAAAACTCTCTAAGCGGATTTCCAGTTCCCCATACAGTTACGAAACCAGTTTTACTGAGCTTTACTTCGTGAAATTTTCTAATTAATGCTGGTAAAACATGCGAATTTTGAAGGTCGTAATTGTCATTAAAGCCATACAAATTGGTTGGCATAACTGATATAAAATTACACCCGTATTGATCTCGATAAGCATCACACATTTTAATCCCAGCAATTTTTGCGATGGCATAAGGTTCATTAGTTTCTTCTAATAATCCTGTTAATAAATATTCTTCTTTTATTGGCTGTATTGATTCTTTAGGATAAATACAAGATGAACCTAAAAAAAGTAATTTTTTAACTTTATTTACATAGCAACAATGAATAATATTATTTTGAATCATGAGATTTTGATAAATAAAATCGGCTCTGTAAGTATTATTGGCTACTATTCCACCCACTTTTGCTGCTGCCAAAAACACATATTCGGGTTTTTCAGTTTCAAAAAATGTTTGAACATCTTGTTGATTTACCAAATTTAATTCGGATGATGTTTTTACAACAATATTTTTATATCCCTTATTTTTAAGATTTAATAGTATAGCACTTCCAACCATTCCTTTGTGTCCCGCTACATATATTTTTGAATTTAAATCCATTAGATATTTTCTTTGTAAAATTTTTCTTTTTTGAATAATGTGATATCGGCTTTCATCATCTCTTTTACTAGCATGCTAAGTGTGTATTTAGGTTCCCATTTTAATTTAGTTCTAGCTTTTGTATTATCGCCTATTAGTAAGTCTACTTCGGTTGGTCTGAAATAATTGGAATCTATTTTCATAACAACTTGACCTATGGAGAAAGCATAATCTGGATTTGAGATTGTTTTAACGGTTGCAATTTCAGAAATATCTTTACCTGAAAATTCTAAGGTAACTCCAACTTCATTAAATGCCATGATTATAAAATCGCGAACGGTAGTTGTAACGCCAGTCGAAATAACAAAATCTTCAGGAGTATCTTGTTGCAATATAAGCCACATTGCTTCTACATAATCTTTCGCATGACCCCAATCTCTTTTAGAATCAATATTTCCCATAAAAATTGTTTCTTGCATTCCCATGGCCATTTGGGCTATTCCTCTTGTAATTTTTCTTGTTACAAAAGTTTCACCTCGTAGTGGACTTTCATGATTAAAAAGTATGCCATTACAAGCAAACATGTCATAAGCTTCACGATAATTTACTGTGATCCAATAAGCATACATTTTTGCAACTGCGTAAGGCGATCGCGGATAGAATGGTGTTGTTTCTTTTTGAGGAACTTCTTGCACCATTCCATATAATTCAGATGTTGATGCTTGGTAAATTTTAGTTTTTTTAGTCAAATTTAATAATCGTACGGCTTCTAAAATTCGTAAAGTTCCAATTCCATCAGCATTTGCAGTATATTCAGGCATGTCAAAACTTACTTTAACATGGCTCATTGCTCCTAAATTATAAATTTCGTCTGGTTGGGTTTCTTGAATTATCCTTATTAAGTTAGTAGAGTCATTTAGATCACCATAGTGTAATTTAAAATTTTGATTGTCAACATGTGGATCTTCATATAAATGATCTATTCGTTGGGTATTAAATAAGGAACTTCTTCGTTTAACACCGTGAACTAAATATCCTTTAGATAATAATAATTCAGATAAATAAGCTCCGTCTTGTCCTGTTACTCCTGTTATTAATGCTACTTTCATTATTTTATTTTTTTCTTATTTGTAAAAATTAATGTCATATCTAAAAACCATTTTAAAAATCGCCAACTAATTTTTTTGTTATCTTTTATGTATAATACTTGCTTTATTCTTTTTAATCTAAAGTTTTCTAGGTTACTCAAATCATCCATAAATAAAGGAAAATATTTATTTAAAGTGTTATTTTTTTCTTGAGAATATAAATTTAAATTTTCAGGTTTTGCTGAAATTCCAGAAAAGTCATAATTGCAAATCATTAAATCAACATGAAGGTAACTTACATTTTTTAAGCAAATATTAATCATAAAAAATTCCCAATCGGCACAAATTTTATAATCTTCGTTGTAAAAACTAGTATCAAAAAATAATTTCTTTCTAATAAAAACTGATTGATGATTGAGGCCAAATATCTTTAAATATCCAAATGTTAAAACATCGGGCGGAATTTCTGTTCGTTTATAACCATCATCATTATAGTAATTTGCGTTACCGTAAACAATGTCGTAGTGGTCATTTAATTTACTATTTATATTTTCTAAAACGGTATTTGAATAAAAAGTATCGCCACTATTCATAAAAATTAAAAACTCACCTTTTGATGCTTTTATCCCTTTATTCATAGCGTGATAAACACCATTGTCTTTCTCAGAAACAAAATAATTTATGTGACTATTATTTTTTGTTAATTCCAGAGATGAGTCGGTGCTACCACCATCGATAACTATATATTCAAACTCAGTAAAGTTTTGCTCACTTATAGAGTTAAAAGTTTTTAGCAAGTTTGAACCGTTATTATAGTTGATAGTGATTATGGTTATTTTAATCATTTCAGTTCTTGGTTGCTTCTTGGTATAAAGAATAGCACTGTGCCGCTTTTTCTTCCCAATTAAATAATTTTATTTGCTCGTTTCCTAATTTTATATGTTTTTCTCGTAATGCTTCATCATCAATTATCGATTTAATTTTATTTTTTAGATCAATTTTATCATTCAATTTAAAAAATAGTCCTGCATTTCCAGCAACTTCTGGAAACGAGGAATTATTGGTTAAAATGATAGGACATTGGCACGCCATAGCTTCTAATACTGGAATTCCAAATCCTTCATATTCTGATGGGAAAACGAAGCATCTTGCTTTGTTATAAATTTTACCAAGTTGGTTTTCGTCAAATGATAGTTGAAGCACTTTTTTTTGCAATCCCATGTTAACCAAAAATGATTCTTCATCAGAATTAAACTTTCCACCACCAGCACATATTAAAAACAAATTTGAATCCTGTACCAATAAGCTTTTAATAGATTCAGTTAAAAGTTTAAAATTTTTATAATTATCTCTGGAACCTACAAACAGTATGTATTTTCCGGGTACATTTATTTGAATGTCGTGGTTTACTTGAATTGAATTTCCATGATAAATTACTTTTATTTTGTTTTGATCAATAGATGGATAAATTTTTAAAATATCTTTTTTTGTATTTTCTGAAACGGCAATTATTTTGGTTGCTTTGTGTATTAATTCTTTTTTATATTTTAAAACTTCAAAAGTGTCATTTTCAAAATATTGCGGGAAAAGCTCATGTATCATGTCATAAACGGTTAACACAAATGGAGTATCATTTATTTTAGGTAAAAAATAACTGTTAAAATAAGTAGGTATAAATAAATCAAATTTTTCTTTTTGTAAAACGGAATCTAAAAGTTTTTGGTTGCTTTTTTTTATCTTTTTGCGAGTACTGATTCCCATTTTTTTCAATAGTGTAAAAACCATTTTTTTGAAAGAATGATTTTCGGTTATTAGTTGGGAATCGTTTATGTAAATATTATTTGTAAAAATAATTGGAATCTTTACTTCGGTATTTTCATATTTACTTATCCGTTTAAAAATTTCGGTATAATATCTTGAAATTCCACCGTAAGTTTGAATCAAAAATATTTGAGGATCGACAATAATTTTCATTATAAATATAATTTTTGAATGCAATTTTTTACGTACTCCAACTTATCTTCGCTAAAAGCTAAAACATCAAAATAGTATATGGTGTTGTGTTTATTGTGTAATTGAGATCTTTTGATGTAATTATTCATTTCAAAAATTTCATCAACAGAATTAGTAATTTTAAAATGAGTTCCGTAATTATCAAATAAACAAAAATGAGTGTAACCAACGTTTTTTAAATTGAGTAAACTGTTATTATAATTTTCGATAATTTCGTTGCGATTATTTTCTAAAAATTGTTTATTATTTTCAAATGTTTGCATCTCAAAATGAACATATTCGGGAATATATTTTTCCATTAAAGCATAATCGCAAAATGTATTTATAACATCCCAATCAAATCCATCAGTATCAATTTTAAGTAAATTAAATTTTTGAGCAGTTGTAGCTTTGAATAGTTCGAATATTGACTTAAATGTTATTGTATTCAATGATTCAAGCGAATGATCTTGATTTTGGAAATCTATTGAACCTGTCATTTGATTTTCTGATCTTTTTACAGTGTAATTTCCTGTTTTGGAAGTTACAAATTTATTAATTCCAAAAAATCGTTCTGAGAGGTTATTTCTGTTTATATTTTCTAAACAATCTTCATAAAATTCAGGATCAGGTTCTATACCTATAATGTAACAGTTTTCGTTTTGTGCAAAAATAGCAATCGATGTATCTCCTATATTAGCGCCTACATCTACAATAAGACCCTCAAATTGTGAGCAAAAAAGAGGCAAAAATTTATCATATAAGGGAAAACTTCTTTGAAAATCATCTAATTGATGGTAACTTTTAAGTTTTAAATTGTATTTACCAACTTGGTAAAATTTACCAATATTATTTTTTTGATGTTTTTTTTTAAATATATTTAAGTTCATATTTATTAGAGTTTATTTCTTGCATTGCATAAGGTAGGACAGTATCCTGCAAATTGCACTTTGATTAAAATTTATAATAACCTAACTTTGTAACTACATATTTACAAATATATATAAATATTTTTTAATGGATATTAATGCCGAAATTAGTAAAACTTTCGAAATAATACAGAGCGGAGGAATAATATTATACCCAACAGATACGGTATGGGGAATAGGTTGTGACGCCACAAACCCGGATGCGGTAGCTAAAATTTATGCTTTAAAAAAACGTGCCGAAACACAAAGTATGATTGTGCTTTTAAATGGTGAAAAAATGATGTACAATATATTTAAAGATATTCCAGAAGTTGCTTGGCAAATTATAGATTTATCTGAAAACCCAACAACATTAATTTTAGATAATCCTCGAAATGTAGCGCCAAATCTTATTGCACAAGATAAGTCGTTAGGGGTACGATTAGTAAAAGAGCCCTTTTGTTTCAAACTATTAGAACGTATGAAAAAACCTTTAGTTTCCACTTCTGCTAACATTTCAGGACAGTCAACACCTATTGCTTTTAAAGATATTAATCCAAAAATAGTAAAAGGCGTGGACTATGTTGTAAATTTGCATCGAGATAAAATAGCAGGAAAGCCATCTACAATTATTAAAATAGCATTAGATAATCAAGTAAAAATAATACGTAAATAAAAACGTTTCAAGTTTAGGGTTTCAAGTTTTTGACCCTGAAACTTATAATATGAAACAAAAAATGAATTACTCCAAAGCACTAAATAATCCTATTTTCGAAATAATTGCAAAAGCTAGTAAAGATCTCAATGTAGAATGCTATGTTATTGGTGGATTTGTTAGAGATTTTATATTAGGACGTGAGCAAAAAAAAGATATTGATGTTGTCGCAGTCGGATCGGGAATAGAATTAGCGTTAAAAGTTTCTTCATTATTGCCAAAGAAACCCAAGGTACAAATTTTTAAAAATTACGGAACAGCGATGTTTTGTTATGAAGGTATTGATATAGAGTTTGTTGGTGCTCGAAAAGAATCTTAC
>JACMPO010000173.1 GCA_014377455.1 Flavobacterium sp. | reverse complement strand
TAATTCCGCAGCTGATCCATTTTTAGTTTCATCGGTTGTTAAATTTATAGTTTTTTCGAATGTGAGAACATTATTTAAGTAATTAAAAACACCTATTTGATTTGTTAATTCAAAAGTCACATAAGCTTTTGTTCCTTTTTTATTAAAAACTAAATGTCTTGGACCTGAACCAGCAGGAACTTTACATGTCATCATTGCGTGTTGCTTTTGTAAAATTGTTTTAGGATCTTCATCAATAGGAATAATTTCTATTTCATCAGTACCTAAATCAGTTACAAAAATTTTATTTTCTGATGGATGTAAAACTATCGAATGCACATGTGGTTTCTCTTGACGGTTAGTATTTATACTTTTTCCTTCATGTTGTATTAACTCTTTAATTTCAGATAAATTCCCTAATTTATCAATTGGGAAAACACCTAAATTGCCTCCAGAATAATTTCCAACTAAAATATGTTTTTCATCTTTGCTAAATGCAATCGTGCAAGGATGATTTCCTTTAGTAAAACATGAATTCACTTTTTTAAATGTACCATATTTTGAGTTGTAAGTGAATGATGTTACTTTACCACCATCAATGCTAGCAATTTCTTCAACAGTAACAACAATAGTCTTAGCTTTATTTGTAATAACAAAAGACGGATTTTCAACACCAGTAATTACTTTTTTTAAAGTTAAGCTATTATTTTTAGCATTAAAATCGATTACATTAATGCCTTGATTTGAATTTTCTGAGTACGTTCCAACCAAAAAAGTTTCGTTTTTAATTGAAGCACAACTATAAAATAAAAATGCAAACACAACACAAAAGTAAAGTTTGACTTTTATGCTCATTGCAATTTAGTTTTTAAATCTTCAACTTGAATGTCGCTGTGGGAAACATTATAAACAGATTTTCCATCTTGTATCAAAATTAATTGTGGTGACTGATGGGTGACTTCAAACCTTGTTGCAATTTCATTAGAAATGTCACGATGATTTAGCAAATCCAAAAAATAGGGAGTCACTTTTTCATGTAAATCAAATTCGTTTTCAAATTGTTTTAACGCCATTCTACTGATGCTACAACGCGTACTGTGTTTAAAAATTACTACAGGTTTTGTTGTTGAAATATCTATAATTTCATTAAGTTGTCCCAAATCGGTTAGTTGATTCCAAGTTATGTTTCCATGATTTTGTTGTTCATCAGACGAACCGAAAATTGAATTTAGAAATCCCATTTATTATTTTTTTAAAATTAGTAATTGTATTTTAAATCAAATTTGAGTTTAAAATTATTAGTTGGTAAGTTTTAAAATTTCACTTGTATTCTTTTGTATTTCCAAAAATAAGTCTGGATTATTATTTAGCGATTTTCCAAATGATGGAATCATTTGCTTTAACTTATTTTGCCATAATTCTGATTTAGATTCTTCTGGAAAACAACGCGCTACTAATTCTAACATGATTGCCACTGCGGTTGAAGCTCCAGGTGAAGCTCCTAATAATGCTGACAGAGAACCATCATGCGAATTTATAATTTCGGTTCCAAACTCTAAAATTCCGCCTTCTTTTTCATCTTTTTTAATAACTTGAACGCGTTGCCCAGCTTGCAACAATTCCCAATCTTCACTTTTTGCATTTGGAAAATATTCTCTTAATGCTTCTATTCTGTCTTCGTGAGATAACATAACTTGTTGCACCAGATATTTAGTTAATGGAATGTTGTGAATCCCAGCAGAAATTAATGGAACAAGATTTCCTAACTCAACAGATTTTACTAAATCGAGATACGAACCGTTTTTGAGAAATTTAGTCGAGAATCCTGCAAACGGACCAAAAAGTAATTCTTTTTTGCCATCAATTATTCTGGTATCTAAATGTGGAACCGACATTGGTGGAGCACCAACAGTTGCTTTTCCGTAAACTTTAACATCGTGTTTTTGTATTACTTCTTCGTTAGTACATTTTAGCCATTGTCCAGAAACAGGGAATCCGCCATATCCTTCGCCTTCTTTTATTGACGCTTTTTCTAACAACAATAACGATCCGCCACCAGCACCAATAAAAACAAATTTAGTATATGCTTTTCGAGTCAAATTATTTTCTAAATCTTTAATTTTTATTCTCCAAGATGAATCTTCCCGTTGTTTGAGTTTTTTTACTTCATGATTATAATAAATTGAAACTCCTTTTTGTAGCGACAAACAGTGCATCATTTGCTCAGTTAAAGCACCAAAATTTATATCCGTACCATAAGGCATAAATGTTCCTGCTACAGGTATATCACTACTTCTACCTTCCATAACTAGTGGCATGAGGACTTTTAATTCATCAAAATCAGAAGTAAATTTCATTGCGCTAAAAAGTGGATTTTGTTGTAATGCATCAAATCTTTTTTTGAGATAGTCAACATTTTCTTCGCCCCAAACAAAACTTAAATGAGGAACGCTGTGAATAAATTTTTCGGGTGAGTGCAATTTTTTTTCTGAAACCAAATAGCTCCAAAATTGTCTTGATAGTTGAAATTGTTCTGAAATTTTAATTGCTTTTGATGTTTCAATAGTTCCATCTTCGTTTTGAGGGGTGTAATTTAATTCACAAAAAGCGGCATGACCAGTGCCAGCATTATTCCAAACATCAGAACTTTCCAGTGCAGGCTTATCTAATCGTTCGTATATTTCGATTGTTAATTCTGGATTTAATTCTTTTAGAAAAATCCCTAAAGTAGCACTCATAATTCCGGCTCCAATAAGAACTACATCTGGTTGGGTTTTTATTTGCAAATCGTCCATGGCAATGATTTTTATGCAAAGATACAATCGAAATTTGCTAATTTTTTATTAAATAAGGTTCTGATTATTATAAATTTGCGAAAACGATTTAGAAGTTTTAAATCATTTTTCGAGTCAAATAATCTTGCAACATTATTGTAGCAGCAATTTCATCGATTAATGCTTTATTTTGGCGTTGTTTTTTCTTGAGTCCACTGTCAATCATTGATTTTACTGCCATTTTTGATGTAAATCGCTCATCAACTCGGTCAATTTTCATGTCTGGGAATTCTATTTTTAATTTCAAAACAAATTTTTCGATGATATCGGTACTCTCAGATGGTTGACCGTTCATTTGTTTGGGTTCGCCAATGATAAGGGCACTAACATTTTCTTTTTCAAAATAATTTTTTAAAAAGTCAATTGCAGTTTCAGAAGCTATAGTTGTTAAACCTGATGCAATAATTTGCAGTTCGTCGGTAACGGCTATTCCGGTGCGTTTTAATCCAAAATCGATGGCGAGAATTCTTGACATTTATTTTTTTGTAAAGGTAGTAAAGACTAATTAATTACTTACAGAAAGCTTTTTTATTGCTTGATTTTAATTTGTTTATAGGTTATCAAATATTTTAATTCTTTAACCTCCAATTACAATTTATTTAGGCTAACTAATTTTATCAATTTAATTATAAACTATTAATTTGATTTTTGGAGGGGTTAAATGCCTCAATACCTCGTTTGACTCTCGAATAGGTAATTACCGATCCGACACCCTAAATTATAGGTTTCAGACGAATAATTATAGTTTTCAGATAGGTATTTATAGGTTCAAGATAGGTCTCGACCTATTGCAGACGTATAATTATAGGTTTCAGATGGGTATTAAACTGAACCCAAAAGTTTAGACAAATTTATAATTACTGCTCAATTAGAGTTTTTATAAATTATTATAAACAAAAAAATCCTCCCGAAGGAGGATAATTACAAGACCTACTAGGCTTTAGTTACCATAGGTTTGGGTGTTTTTATTTTTTTGTAGCTTCAAATTTTGCAATTGCATTTGAATTTCCAGAATGAAAATGCAACATTGTTCCTTCAATCATGTAATTGTCAACTTTTTCTAATCCTTTAATAAATTCCATTTCAGTTTTAGAATCTGTACAAGTCATTTTTGTAGTTGCAATTTTTGAAAACATTAATTTAGTTGATGCTTTCATAACAAAAGCTCCCATAATTCCGTTACAACCTGCAAAGGCTTCAAATTTCCCTGATTTTGAATCTAAATTGATAAAATAAGCTTTTGAAGTAGCACTTTTTACTGCCTTTCCGTTAAGTTCAACTAGCTTCCATTTAGTTTCTGCTAAAGCATATTTTCCTTTTGAAGGATCTGTTTCTGTAACAGTAGTTTTAGTTGACATTTTGTTTGGTAACGACACATCTGAGGAGTCAGTTTTTGATCCATTAGCAGTTGTAGTAGAATCCATAACTTGATTTTCATTAGTTACTGAAGTTGTATCTGCGGTTTGAATTGAATTTGTCGACATGTTAGTCTCTTCAACTTTTTCCTTTTTTTGACATCCTGTAAAAGCTAAAGTAGTAAAGAATGCAACTAAATAAATTTTTTTCATAATATTATATTATTGATTAGTATTAGTCAACAAAAGTACTCTTAACAAGCATCGATATGTTACAAAATTAACTTTTGTTGTTACATATTTGAAATATCAATTATTTTGATATTAAATATCAAGAAATTTAGTTTGAAAAATTTAGTTTAAACAAAAACATTAGTCTTTGTGAGGATTAGTTTTATTGATGAATGTAATGATTTCTGAGAAACGATTGCTCCACGGGAAAAAATACTGCGTTACCATTGGGACGTGTTTTTTATTCAAAATTATCGGTTGAACGGTTGGTTGAAATTCATGAAGTTTGTCTAAAAATCGTTCATTTGATACCTTGATAGATGGGTAGGTTTTACTTCCTACATATATCAAAAAAGGAGGACTGTTTTTATTTACAAAATATATAGGAGACGCTTCTTGCCAGTTTTTAGGATTTTCAGACCAGGTCGTTATATAATCATCGGTTTGAGTAGGCGGAAATTCTTCAAGATAATGTTTCATATCAAGTCCTGCAGCATCATTTAAAATAACACCTTTTACTATGGATTGATCTTTTAAATATTTTGTGTTTGTTGCAACAAGAGCCACTAAATGTCCTCCTGCAGAATGTCCTGTTAAGAATATTTTATTTGGATTTCCGTTGTATGATGCACAATTTTCTTTGGTCCATTCTATTGCTTTTGCAACTTGTTTTGCCATTCCGTCGTAATTGGTTTTTGGACTTAAAGTATATCCTACAACCACTGTTGTGATTCCTTTTTTTGCAAAATTTCGACCAAAAAAGCCGTATAATTTTTTATCGCCTTGATTCCAATTGCCACCGTGTACAAAAATCAAAACCGGATTATCTTTCTTTTTGTTACGGGGTTTAAAAATATTTAAGGCCGGATTTTCTGCATTAGCATTACCATCTAAATAAGGGATATCTTTAAATTTTTCGACTTTGCAGGCTGTTGCTGTTAGTATCAATAGGATTATGGCTAAACTGTTTTTCATATTTTTAATTCAATGTACGAATTAATTTAGTTTAAGGGTTGACTAATTTTTTTAGTTGTATTGAAATCCAAATTTGATAGCATCTTCAAGTATAGCAAGATTAATATTTTGAATTGTTTTAAATTTTATGCAATAGCCTGTCACTGTAGCTTTGCCAATAATTTCGCCATAAGTTTGTGCTAGATAATTTTTATCGGATAATCCTAGAATGTAAATAGAAATTCCATTGGTGTTAGCACTTAAACCAATTTTATAAAATTCTTTAGATGTTCCATTTGCATAATTCGTGGTTTGTGTCCCATAACCAATGTTTGGATTTGAGACAATTTTACCTTGATTATTAATACCCTAAAGAAACCACAATTTACAATTTGGTGATAACGAAAGTATCATTTGATGCAGTATTTGCATTTCATTTTTCTTAGGCTCAGATTGCGAATTTATGTAGTTATCAATTTGAACTTCCAACTGACTTTTTATTTTAGATTTTACAAATTTAATATTATTTTAAATTTATATTCTAAATAAAAGTGCAAATATCAGTCTGTTTTCTACTTTCACTAAATCTGGTCGCCAGTCAGCCGGTAGTGGTGTTGTGGTGTATCCGTTAGGGGATGTTACTCCGCCTGAGCCAGCAAAATAGGGAACGTTTGCTTCTCTGTGCACTATTTCTACTCTAAAGGTAATGCTTTGATTTGGCATAAAATCAAATCCTGTACTGCAATCCCAACCTGTAAACTTATCGCCAGGATTTGCCGAAAATGGAAATGCTCCGGCAGTTTGAGTAGGATTATTTGGATTAGGAAGTGGACTTGCTTGTCCTGTTGGGTATAATACTAAGTAACGTCCAGGATTTGTCATGACGCCACCGCCAATTGTCCATGCAAGTTTATTATTATTAAACCAAACTCTGTTGTAAACCATGCCACTTAAAAAATATTGTGCTGGACTGTCTGTTCTTTCTTTGAACCCGCTTACGCCACCACCATTTTCGAAACCAAAATCGAATGTAGATGAAAATGCTGCTTTTGTTATTCCAGACGATTTTGGATTGTTTAAATATCGAACGAGCAAGCTATTATCAGAGTGGAAACGAATTCTGTCTGGTATTCCTGCTGCATCTTTGCCATAATAATCGTTTGTTATAAGTTTTACTGACTCTGTTGGAGCATAAGTTATATTTCCGCCTATTCCTGGCATGCTATTAAATCTGCCATAACTTTGCCATCCATTAATAAGCCAACCTTCGATTTTTAATTTTTTAGTTGGGAAAACTTGAATCCGAACGCCATTAAAAAACCATGGTGTATTATCAGAAGTAAATGATGCTTGGTATTCCCAATTTTCTACTTGATAGTACGAGTTTAAACCAATGTAAGACATGAACATTCCCGCATCTACATTTATACCATACCATTTTTTGAAATGATATCCCGCATAAGCTTCTGATAAATATCGATAGGCATTATCCAGTTGATATTGACCTTTGTAAACGCTTAAATCGTTACGAGGGATTACTGTAGATCGGGTTCCAAATTGCATTATTACTTTAGCTCGTGCACCTTCATAATTAAATTCTCCACCTAAGTTTGCACTGGAGAGTTGAATTTCGTTATTTCGAGCTAAGGCAGTAGATCCAACTACTGTATTATCATTTGGATTATTAAAGGAATGGGTATAATTTACATCTACCATTAGGCTTCCAGTAAAATATTTGGAGGTTAACACAGGTGGTGTAGTTCGTCTATCAGAACCATTTTGCCAACTCATATCCATGTTTTCAAAAGGAATTTTTTCAGAAATCGTATCTAGTTGTTTTTCCTGTTGAGCAAAGCAAGTAAAAGTTGTAATTGTTATTAAAAAAGTAATTAATGTAGTTTTCATATTTATCTTTAAAAGTTCATTATTGTGTTATCTTCTAAAAATTTTATTTTAGAAATACTTTTTTGATTTATTATTTCTCCAATTAAAAATCCAAAAGTGTCTATTCCTATGATTACATTAGAATTGTCAAAATGCCACTTTGAAATATATGTTTTGTTCCCTTTTATAAAACCAATAAATTTCCCTGTTTTTACTTTATGACTTTTTAATTCGATTTCTATAACTCGATTTTTAAGGTTGAAATATTTATTGTACAGTATTAATGATAAATCTGTTTTCATTTTATCTAATTTCTCTATCTAATTTGATGTTCGTTATAGGTTGATATACGAGTGGAATTTGTTCTATTTGAACATCTGATTTTTCTAATCCAAATGCTTTTTCGTCGCTCAAACCTAATTTTTTGAGAAAGAAATAACCTCTTAGTAAGAAGCCTTCACGCAAAGCAAATTCATTTTCGATGGATAAAAACTTCTCTATGACTACAAATTTAAAATCGGGTTCGTTATTATATTTGCTGGAGCCATCTGGTCTAATGTGTAGATTTAATTCTTTATTAATTACCAGTTCTTTTACTATATTTTTGAAATATAATTCGGTTTTAGGTTGAATTCTGAATCCCACATTAATATTTACTTTTATTACTTTATCATCCACTAATTCTGAAACATTATAGGAAAGAGTAAATGGATCTTCGGTTCGGTTTAGATGTAAAAACCAATATACATCGGCACGTTTTGGTTTTTTAGAGAAAATAGATTTGATTATTTTTTCTTCTACTTCGTGACGTCTGTCTGCTTTTGATAAATAGATTAAATGAGTTGCAAATTTAGGAATAGCGTCATCTTGACTCAATTGCGTTAACTGGGTACTGTATTTTCCAAGTTCAACAAATTTTGTAAAACGATTATTAATTTTTCGAGCATAGTACCAAATGTACATTACCATGAAGATGAATAATTCGAAAAACAGAAACATCCATCGTTCTTTAATTTTTGCGACATTGGCTACAAAAAATGCGATTTCAATTGTTCCAAATACTAATAAAAATAGAATGACATATATTTTATTCCATTTTAATTTGTAGTAAATAAAGTAACTTAACAGTAAGGAAGTCATCATCATTGTAATGGTTATAGAAAAACCATATGCAGCTTCCATGTGTGCACTTTCTTTAAAATATACCATCATTAAAACACATCCAAACCATAAAATAGTGTTTATACTAGGAATGTATATTTGTCCTTTACTATCACTAGGTTGGCTGACGGTTACTCTGGGCCAGAAGTTTAAATTCATCGCTTCACTTATTAAAGTGAAACTACCACTTATAAGCGCTTGAGAGGCAATAATTGTTGCACAAGTAGAAATGATGATGCTTGGAAGCAAAAACCAAGTTGGTATTATTTCAAAAAATGGATTTCTGCCGTTTAAAAGTGGTGTGCCTTGATGCATAAGCCATGCTGCTTGACCTAAATAAGCAACAACCAAACTAATTTTGACGTAAATCCAAGTGATTCTGATGTTGTTTATTCCACAATGTCCTAAGTCGGAGTAAAGTGCTTCAGCTCCAGTTGTACAAAGAAATACCGCTCCTAAAAGCCAAAACCCATTGGGATAATTAGCCAATAAATTGTAAGCGTAGTATGGATTTAGTGCAGCAAGAATATCGGTGTGTTGTAAAATTTCTTTTACTCCAAAAATAATTAACATCGAAAACCAAATAGTCATAATGGGTCCAAAAGCTTTTCCTATAACTTGAGTTCCAAATCGCTGGAAAAAAAATAGTAACGAGATGATGGCAACAACAATTCCTACAGTTAAAAAATTACCAGGAATGATAGTATTTTCAAATCCTTTTACCATACTCAAACCTTCAATTGCTGATGAAACCGAAATTGGTGGAGTAATAATTCCGTCAGCAAGTAATGTAGTTGCACCAAGAATGGTAGGTACTACAAGCTTTTTCCCATAGCGTCTAACTAGCGCATAGAGTGAAAAAATGCCACCTTCGCCATGATTGTCAGCTCTAAGCGTGAGCCAAATATATTTTATGGTTGTTTGAAAAACTAAGGTCCAAAAAACACAGGAAACTCCTCCATAAACCAGCATCATACTGATATCTCTGGTACCAATTATTGCTTTGAAAACATAGAGTGGACTTGTGCCAATGTCTCCATAAATAATTCCAAGAGCTACAAGAAGCGATGCTACAGTTACTTTATTTACAAGACCATTTTTTGTATTATTCATAACATAATTTAATTAAAAATTTATGTTACAAAGGTCTGCAAAACGGTATTTGTAGGTTATAAAGATGTATTTGCCTTATATAAAGATTTTATAAAGATTATGTAAACCGATAACCTACGCCACTTTCGGTAATTATGTGTTTAGGTTGATTGGGATTGTCTTCAATTTTTTTGCGTAAAGTCCCCACAAATACACGTAAATATTGTGTTTCGGTTTGGTAACTTAAACCCCATATTTCTTTAAGAATGTACTGATGGGTTAATACACGACCTTCATTTTTCATGAAAAGTGCTAATAATAAATACTCGGTTGAGGTTAATTTTAGTAATTCATCGTTTTTCCTTATTGTTCTAGCTCCAAAATCGATATGCAAATTTCCACAGGTAATACTGGAGCAATTTTCGTCAGTTTGATGTCGTTTTATAACCGATCGAATTCGAGCCAAAAGTTCGGCGTTTCTGAAGGGTTTAGTTAAATAATCTGTAGCGCCATTATCGAGCGCTTTCACAATATCTTCTTCACTATTTTGTACAGATAATATAATAATGGCTTTGTTATACCAAGTGCGCAATTCTTTTAATATTTCATGACCACTTTTGTCTGGAAGTCCAATATCGAGTAAAATTAATTCTGGAGGATGATTTACAGCCATTAATATTCCGTCACGACCAGTTTCTGCCAGCCAAACTTTGTAATCATTACTTTGCAGTGTTATTTCAAGTAGTTTTCGTATTGGGGCTTCGTCATCTATAACCAGTATTTCTGCTTTATTCATTTTTTAGATTATTTAAAAAAGAGGTTTCGGTAGGAATTTCTATTGTAAAACTTGCGCCAGAATTTGGAATATTTGAAAGCGTAATTGTACCACTATGCGCTTCTACAAATCCTTTTACAATTGACAAGCCAAGTCCACTACCTCCAGTTTTTGAATTTGGTAAACGATAAAATTTATCAAATACAAATTGTATCTCCTGTTCTGGAAAGCCATTTCCATCATCAGAAATAGATAAAAAACAATTACTCGTTTTATGTTTCGCTTCTATTTTGATATTTGTATTTTCAGGAGTATAAAGCAGTGCATTTGTAATTAAGTTTTGGAGAACTTCTTCAATTAAGCCAGAGTCAAGTTTGAAAAACGGCAAATTTTCATCGGGTATAAAACTTATAATGTGGTTATTTTTTAACGAAGTAATTTTTTCAATAACATTAAAAATAACTTCATTTACATCGCACCAGTCTAGTTTAAGTTTAAGCATTCCAGTTTCCAACCGACTCATGTTTAATAAATTCTCAACTTGTCTATTTAAACGAATACTTGCATTGTCGATTTCTTCAAGGAGCACAATCTGATTTATTTCTGAAAGTTTATTGTTATTTTCTTTTAGAGTGTCTATTGCGCTAATAATTGTTGCAATAGGTGTTCGAAGTTCATGAGAAAGTGAGTTAAGTAAAGTGTTGTAAAGTTTAATAGTTTTTTCTTTTTCTTCCTTATCTCTCGCTTTACTTTCGGCTTCTCTTATTTTAAAAGTTAACACTGCATTTACCAGAGCAATAATTATATAAATTAAAAAAAGTAAAATGTCTTCAGAATTTGTTATGTGGAATGTATAAAGTGGCTGTATAAAAAAGAAATTCAGAATCAATCCACTTAGAAACGCTGTTATTAGTACAGGTAAAATTTCAAACAGCATGGCTATTAATGAAACAGTCATTAGTAAAACTAAGGCAGTTATTCTATAATCAATTAAATTTGATGAAAAGAAGCATATTATTGAAACAATAAATATCAATGTTATGCTTAAAAAGCATTGAACAGGAATTGAATATTTAGTCGTTTTAAATGAATTCAAGTTTTACTATTTTGTAATTTATTATTATTTAATTCTTATTTTAAAAACATTTAAGACTTTAAAAGTCTTATTTAGTTGTAGAAGTTCCCATTTGTTTGCCTAGTTTTTCAAATTCAATATCGTTTGGTTCCCAAAGTTCAATTTTATTTCCTTCAATATCCATAATATGAACAAACTTTCCATAAGTACCTGATTCAACTTTGTCAGTAATAACAACATATGCTTTTTCGAGTTCTTTAAGAAGTTTTTCCAGATTTTCAACTCTATAATTTATCATAAAATCTTTAGTTGAAGGTTCAAAATATTTAGTTTTTTCGCTAAAAGGACTCCATTGCGAAAAGCCTTTTTTGAGTGTGTCACTACCTTGTCGCCACTCGAAAACTGCACCATAATCGTTAGTATTTAATCCTAAATTATTTTTATACCATTCTCTCATTTTTTTTGGATCCTTACATTTAAAAAATATACCGCCAATTCCATTTACTTTTTTTATTTCATTAGTTTTTTTGACTATTATATTTGTGAATGAATTAAACGCAAAGCCTAGTGCAAAAGTTAATATAAAGGCGAGTGGTAATAATTTACTTTTCATTTTTAAAATTTTTTAGTTAGCTATTGATTTAAAAAGGAATTTAGCGAATTTAATGAATTGCAAGCGTTAAAAATACAAAAAAATCCTCATCCGATTAATTGAATTGGTTTCAAAAAATATAGTTACCAAAAAAAAGAAATTATATTTGTGCAAAAAAATAAAAATGCAAAACTTACAAAATACAATAGAAAATGCTTGGGAAAACAGAGAATTATTAAAAGACGAAGCTACATTAAAATCGATTAGAGAGGTAATTTCACTACTAGATTCTGGAATATTGCGCGTTGCGGAGCCAATAAGTAATGATTCAACTGGAAAATGGAAAGTTAATGAATGGATTAAGAAAGCGGTAGTTTTATATTTCCCAATTCAGAAAATGGAAACTCTTGAAAGTGGTATATTTGAGTATCATGACAAAATGTTACTTAAAACGGGTTATGCTGAAAAAGGAATTCGGGTAGTTCCTCCAGCTGTAGCAAGATATGGTTCTTATATTTCTAGTGGTGTTATTTTAATGCCAAGTTATGTAAATATTGGTGCTTATGTTGATGAGGGAACAATGGTTGATACTTGGGCAACCGTTGGGAGTTGTGCTCAAATTGGAAAAAATGTACATCTTTCTGGCGGCGTTGGTATTGGAGGTGTTTTAGAACCACTTCAAGCAGCACCTGTAATTATTGAAGATGGCGCATTTATTGGTTCAAGATGTATCGTTGTAGAAGGTGTTCGAGTAGAAAAAGAAGCCGTGCTTGGAGCCAATGTTTGTCTCACAGCATCAACAAAAATAATTGATGTAACTGGTGCTGAACCTATTGAATATAAAGGATTTGTGCCAGTACGATCAGTAGTAATTCCTGGAAGTTATACTAAAAAGTTTGCTGCTGGTAATTATCAAGTTCCGTGTGCGTTAATTATTGGTACCAGAAAACCATCAACCGATTTAAAAACTTCATTAAATAATGCGCTTCGGGAATATGATGTAGCTGTTTAGAATTTAGTTAAAATTATAACCGCAGATTCCCATATTTAAATTAATTTAAATATGGGAATCTGCGGTTATTTATAGTTTTGTAAATATTAAATTAGTTACGAAATTATAAAAATCTATAATCCTGAAACTTTTATTTCAAATAATTTATCCCAGTTTTTGCCGGTAATAAAAATAGTTTTCGTTTTTGGATTGTAAGCAATTCCATTTAAAACATCTTTGTTTTGAAGTTTTGTTACTTTTTTATCCAAATCAGCAAAATTCAAAATTCCCTCCACTGCTCCAGTTTGAGGATTTATAACAGCTACTGCATTTTTCTGCCAAATATTAGCAAATAATTTTCCCTCAATGTAAGAGAGTTCGTTTAAACTATCAATTTTTGTGCTTCCAGAATACACATTTATATAATCTATCATTTTTTGCGTAGCGGGATCCATCTTCCAAATTTTTTCGGTTCCATCAGTTTGATAAATTGAAGTTCCGTCATTTGTCATTCCCCAACCTTCAATTTTTTTATCAAAGTTGAATGTTTTTTCTCGTGCAAATGAGTTTGAATTGTAAATAAATCCAATTTGATTTTGCCAAGTTAGCATGTAAATTTTATCTTTAAGAATAGTAATTCCTTCTCCAAAATAAATAGAATCAAGATTTACTTGTTTGTATATTTTGCCAGTTTTATAATCATATTTTTTTAAAAATGACTTTTCGTTCAGTCCAGTACTTTCATACATTGTGTCTTTATACATTTCCAATCCTTCAGTAAATGAATTTGTATCATGAGGATAGGTATTTACTAACGTGTAAGTCAGTAATTTTGGTTCAAAACCAGATACAATTTCGATACTTGCAGAGTCAACCTGAGTTTTACCTTCGTAATATACCGAAGCAATTAGGTTTTTTGTACCAAGTTTTTCAAATTTCAAACTATATAAAAATGTTTTAGAACCTCTAGATGTACCTATTTTTTTATCATTCAATTTATATGAAACACTATCTATTTGTTTGTTTTCAAGGTTTACTATTTCCACCGAAAGCACATCGTTTAAATTGTAATTTGATTTTAATTTTTTCGGATTTATACTAAAATAATTTTTTGTGTCTGTACAACTAAAAATTAAGGTCGCTAATAAAATGAGTGTTAATATGTTATACTTTTTCATTATTAATATGGATTTTTTTTGATGTTACAAATGTATTTAATTCCACATTAAGACTTGCAAAAAAACAAAAAGAATGTATCTTTGCAATGGCAAGTCCTACACGACCAGCTCCTGCAAAATCCTCCAGGATGGGAACATAGCAAAGGTATGTGGTTGAGCGGTGCGATGTAGGTCGCTTGCCTTTTTAAATTAATAAAAACTGCTTTCGAGCGGTTTTTTTATTTTAATGCAATTTCACATGCTACTTTTTTATTTTTTAAAGTAGTTTCTTAGCTTTATTTCTAATATTATTTCACACAATTTTCAAAAGATATTTACTAGCTGTCAAACTATTTTTATACTTTTGAACACTTAAATATTTGACCCAACAAGATGAATTTCGATCGTAAAGAATTATCCAATATTGTATTATTAGATTTATATAAAAAACTACTAAAACCAAGACTCATAGAAGAAAAAATGTTGATTCTATTGCGTCAAGGTAAAGTTTCCAAATGGTTTTCGGGAATTGGTCAAGAGGCAATTTCTGTTGGAATTACAACTGCTTTGGATCAAGATGAATATATTTTACCGATGCATCGAAATTTAGGAGTTTTCACTTCCCGCAATATTCCGTTACATCGGTTATTTTCTCAATGGCAAGGAAAAAAATCTGGATTTACAAAAGGTCGTGATCGAAGTTTTCACTTTGGGACTCAAGAGTTCAAAATTATTGGAATGATTTCACATCTTGGTCCGCAACTTGGTATCGCAGATGGAATTGCTTTGGCAAATAAACTCAAAAAAAATGGCAAAATAACTGCTGTTTTTACTGGTGAAGGTGCGACCAGCGAAGGAGATTTTCATGAAGCCTTGAACGTAGCTTCGATATGGAATTTACCTGTACTATTTGTCATCGAAAATAATGGTTATGGGCTTTCAACTCCAACCAATGAGCAATATCGTTGTGAAAATTTAGCAGATAAAGGAATTGGTTATGGCATGGAAAGTTACATTATCGATGGGAATAATATTCTTGATGTATATTCTAAAATTGTGGAGTTAAAAGCATCATTAACATTAAATCCGCGACCAATTTTATTAGAATTTAAAACTTTTAGAATGCGTGGTCATGAAGAAGCAAGTGGTACAAAATATGTTCCGCAAGAGTTAATGGACGAATGGTCGGTGAAAGATCCAATTTCAAATTTTAGAAGCTATTTGTTGTCAATTGGTGTTTTATCGGAAGAATTAGATGTTGAATTTAAGTCAAAAATAAAATCTGAAATCGATGAACATTGGGCAATAACACAAGCTGAACCAGAAATTGTTGCTTCTCTAAGTGAGGAATTAAATGATGTTTATAAAGCGTACGATTTTGAAGAAATAGATGCAGTTGGCGAAGTCGAAAATATTAGAGTGGTTGACGCATTAACTCAGAGTTTGAAACAATCAATGGAGCGTTATGAAAATCTTGTTATTATGGGTCAAGATATTGCCGAATATGGTGGTGCTTTCAAAATTACTGACGGTTTTGTAAATCTATTTGGTAAAGATAGAGTTCGAAATACGCCTATTTGCGAAAGCGCAATTGTTTCTGCCGCAATGGGATTATCTATAAATGGTTATAAAGCTATTGTAGAAATGCAATTTGCCGATTTTGTTTCTACTGGTTTTAATCCTGTTGTAAATTTATTAGCAAAATCACATTATCGCTGGCTTGAAAAAGCTGATGTTGTAGTAAGAATGCCTTGTGGTGGTGGCACACAAGCTGGTCCTTTTCATTCACAAACTAATGAAGCTTGGTTTACCAAAACACCTGGTTTAAAAGTGGTTTATCCAGCTTTCCCATACGATATTAAAGGATTGTTAAATACGGCGATAAACGATCCAAACCCAGTATTATTTTTTGAGCATAAGCAACTTTATAGAAGTGTTTACCAGGACGTTCCAAAAGATTATTACACTATTCCATTCGGGAAAGCATCTTTAATTAAAGAAGGTGACGATGTTACGGTAATTACATTTGGAGCAGGAGTTCACTGGGCATTAGACACATTGGCAAAAAATTTAAATGTAAAAGCAGATTTATTAGATTTAAGAACATTACAACCGCTAGATACAGAGGCAATATTCAAATCGGTTAAAAAAACTGGGCGTTGCATTATTCTTCAAGAAGATACTTTGTTTGGAGGAATTTCGAGCGATATTTCAGCACTTATTATGGAACATTGTTTTGAATTTTTAGATGCGCCAGTGAAACGTGTTGGAAGTTTAGAAAGTGCTATTCCATTTGTTAAAGCATTAGAAGATCAATTTTTGCCAAAAGTTCGTTTTGAAGAAAGTCTTTTAGAATTATTAGCTTATTAAATGATAATGAAACCGTTAGTTGAAAAAATTCTATTAAAAGAAGCTTCTATTCATAAAGTTCAGTATGATACTGAGTGGTTTTATTTCATTGATGATATTGCTTATTATCTTAAGGTAGACGTTTCGGAGGTTGACACTATTTATTTACCCATGTTTTTTGAAGACCAACAAGAGTTTGTAAAATGTGCCACTTTTGATGATATTTTGAGAGGCAGAAAAGAATTAGAAAAATAGAAAACTTAAAAATGAATTTTAATGTAGAAGAAACAGTGCGCCAAGATTTTCAAGTAATTCTTGATTTAATTGCATTTAAAAATCCAATTGAAGCGCAAAAAAAATTAGAAAATATATCTGAAAAAGTTATTGATCTCATTGATTTTTCAAGTTCAGATGATGATATTTTAATTTTAGGTCGCTACCAACTTTTAATACAACATTTGAAAATAAAAATCGACCGACTTAAGACTTCGCTCAATTGAAATAAGAATACTTAAATTTTAACTTAATCTAAAAAATCTAAATCTTTGTGGTGGGTTTCTTCGATAGTTAAAACGGAATATAGTGCAATTCCAAAAACGATTACCGCAACAAGTGCTGCAGCATTAATTACTGAAGTATTTTGTTTGAAAAAATCAAATGCAAATAACATAATTGGCACCATGCCTCTAACTATATTTGGAATTGTTGTAGTAGCTGTACTTCGTAAGTTGGTTCCAAATTGCTCTGCTGCAAGAGTAATAAAAAGTGCCCAAAAACCAGTTCCAAGTCCTATCCACGCACAAAAAAAATAGTATTTGTTTTCAGAATTTGTACCGCTGAATAACAATAAAACAACACCAATAATTGTAAAAATAAGAAAATAAGTCATTGTTTTTTTTCGTGATTTCAATTTTTGGGCGATAAAACCACTACTAAAATCCCCCGCTGCGGCAAACAAATAAGTCCACAGAATTGCTTTTCCAGGATTGATAGATTTTATTCCCATTTCTGGAGCAAATTGATTTGCCATAAAAATTAAAATCCCGATGCAAAACCAAATCGGTAAGCCTATAGATATGCATTTTATGTATCTAAAAAAACGATCTTTATTGGTAAAAAATGAAACAAAATTTCCGCGTTTGACATCTGAATTTGCTTTTACAACATTAAAAATTAAACTTTCAGAAACACTAACTCTTAGAAAAAGTAAGGTTAAACCTAAAAATCCACCAATGAAATAGGCAGTTGTCCAGCTTCCTGCTAATTCAACAGTAAGTTCTACAACAACAGCACCTAAAATTCCAAAACCTGCAACCATGGATGTACCCAAAGCGCGGAGTTCTTTTGGCAAACTTTCAGATACAAGCGTAATTCCAACACCTAATTCTCCCGCAAGTCCAAACCCAGCTATAAATCGTAAAATGGCATATACCATAACTTTATCGCCAAAGTTTATTTGAGGCAGAAAACCACAAGCAATATTTGCCAAAGAATAAACCAAAATAGAACCAAATAAAACAGATAATCGTCCTTTTTTGTCACCTAGCATTCCCCATAAAATTCCTCCTAAGAGTAAGCCTACCATTTGATAATTAATAATTATAGTACCAGCAACATCAGGATTAAGGTGCAAGTCGTTTAAACTTGGAACTCTTACTATTCCAAAAAGTAATAAATCATAAATATCAACGAAATAGCCCAGCGCTGCGACAATAACTGGAAAGCTAAACAGAATTTTAATTTTTTCTTGTCGGGTAAATTTTTGCATTTGTGATAAATAAAAAACTAAAGTACATTTTTTTACAAAAAAAAGCCTCAAAGCTGTTAAAAACTTTAAGGCTATTTATTTTAAATCAAAATCTTATCCTTTAACAACGATGGGTTGAGTAAATTGAGTTCTTACAGGTTCACCATCTTTTATTCCTGGTGTCCATTTTACTTTTATTGATTTTAAAACCCTAATTGCTTCATTATCTATAGTCGAATTTGTTTTATGCAATACTTTAATGTCAGTCATGCTTCCATCTTTCTCAATAACAAATGATACTAGAACTCGAACTACAGTGTCTTCATCTAAATTACTTCGGTCAAAGTTGTTTCCAATATATTCATAAAAACCTTTTATTCCACCATTAAAATCAGGTTGTCTATCAAGTTCAAATGATTTTTTTACACCATCATCTTTTGGTTTTTCAATATTGATTGAAGTTCCAATTCCGCCATTTTCAGTTGTAGGTAATCCTAAAGTTGAACCAGCAGATGAGGTTCCAACATCTGGAATTGAGTTTTTAGGAGTTTCTGGTACATTAATTTGTTCTGGCGCTTCTCTAGATTTTACCGGAACAAAACTTAAGTTTTTTGGAATTTGAACTTCAGTTTTAATAATTTTCTGAGTTTGTTGTTTTTCGCTTTTTGAATTTTGTGTTGGTGGCTTGTAATTATCCAATTTAATAATTGTTCCATTTTCAAAATTTGTTGGGTTTAAATCAGGTTTCTCAGTAAATGAACTTAAAACAAAAACAATACTTGAAAGTAACAAGACACCAAAAATGAAAGCCTGTGCAGTAGTTCGCGAATCATCTTCTCGAAGTTGATAAGCTCCATAAGCTTTGTTTTTCCCTTCAAAAACTAAATCCAACCACTTTTTTTCATAAATACTTACGTTTGACATAATAATAAAATTTAAGAGTTAAAGTATTTATAATGCATAAGCAGTTAATTAATTTTAGATATAACGTATAAAATATGATAGTATTGTATCAAATACATATTTTATTTTTGCTATAATTTATCTAACTTTATTGATTAGGTATCTAAAACTATCTATTTATATTAAATTTGCATGTTATAATTTAGTAACTTACAAACTTTACCATCACATTACACGTATATTTCTTGATATTCAATTATTTAAATTTTATATGAAGCCCTTTTTTTCTGCTCTATTGTTCCTTATTTCTTATGTTATAAATGCTCAAGTTGGCATTGGTACTGTTATTCCAAATGCTCAACTGGAAATAGTTTCAAGTAATCAATTATCACCTTCAAATACTGATGGTATTTTAATTCCTAAAATTGATGTGTTTCCATTATCAAATCCTACAATATTACAACAGGGAATGTTGGTATATTTAAATGTAGCAACTGGAACTAAACCAATTGGATTTTATTATTGGGATTTTCCAACGCTTACTTGGGTTGGTTTACAAAGTTCAAATGCTATAGATTGGAATATTTCTGGTAATGCTGGAACAAATTCAAACTCAAATTTTATTGGAACAAAAGACGATGTCGATTTAATTTTCAGACGAAATTCTATTCGAGCAGGAATTATAGGTAGTCCTACAGGAAATAAAAATACGTCATTTGGTGGTAATTCTTTTAATATTGGGATGACTGGAACTCGAAATACAGCTTTTGGCAGTAATGCACTTGCATTAAACTCAACTGGAAATAATAATACAACTACGGGTGATCAATCTATGTTTTCAAATACTACAGGAAGCGATAATGTTGCTTTCGGAACTGGTGCTTTGTATTCGAGTCAGTTTGGAGTATGTAATGTTGCAATTGGCAGAAATGCACTTACTAGTACCAATGGACTTACAGGGACAGAAGGTTCTAACAATACTGGAATAGGATATTTGTCCATGCGGTCAAATACAAAAGGAGCATTTAATTCAGCAGTGGGTCGCGAAAGTTTATATACAAATTTATTAGGCAACAATAACACCAGTGTTGGATATCAATCTGGATTTTTAGCTACTGGAAATAATAATGTTTTTATAGGAAATACTGCTGGTTACAGTGAAACTGGAAATAACAAATTATATATTGAAAATTCTAATGCAGATGCTGTTAATGCATTAGTTTATGGCGAATTTGATACTAAAATTTTAAGAACAAATGGCACTTTGCAGATAGGAAATCCGGCTACTTCAGGCTATGTCATGCCGAATACTAGAGGAACTTTAGGTCAAGTTTTGCAAACTAATGCAACAGGAATTGTTTCCTGGCAAACACCAATAAATTCCTATTCAGTTGTTAGAACAAATATTGGTGCTAATCAAAATTTAACAAATACTGGCTGGCAAAAAATTAATTTTAATGTTTCAGTATTTGATACAAATTCGGAATTTTCAGTATCATCAAACAGATTTATCGCCTTACGTAATGGTTACTATGAAATTAATGCAGGTTTTCATACTGATAATCAAAGTAATAATCAATTTTATTCTATCGGAGTTTATAAAAATGGTAGTCTATATCAAGAAGTTTCTGCAAATCATTTTGGAAACGGTCCAGTTACACGTACAATTAATTGTGTAGTAGGTTTAATTCCAACGGATTATATTGAAATATACATTCAAAATTATCAAAATTCGGTCATCGTAGATAGTTTTCCGACTAAAACGTACTTTGAAGTGAAGCAAATTAAATAAGTATCTCCTTTTTTACTTACCTATTTATAAAATAGGTCATCAACTGGAAAATTATTGCATCTTGAAAGTTGAAAAGTAGCATAAATAAAATCTTTAGAATTTTATATAAAATAATAAAACCGCTAAAGTAGCGGTTTTGTTGGTGAACGCAGAAGGATTCGAACCTTCGACCGCCTGCTTAGAAGGCAGGTGCTCTATCCAGCTGAGCTATGCGTCCATTTTAATATAAAAAGTCGGGGTGGCAGGATTCGAACCTGCGACCTCCTGCTCCCAAAGCAGGCGCGATAACCGGGCTACGCTACACCCCGAAATGGTCATCAATTTTGTTTCAAAATAAAAGCGGAGAGTAAGGGATTCGAACCCTTGGTACAGTTTCCCATACGCATGTTTAGCAAACATGTCCTTTCGGCCACTCAGGCAACTCTCCAAACTCAAAGAACAAAGCACTTTTAAGCGGTTGCAAATGTATGTTTTCATAATAATATTTACAACATTTTAAAGTCTTTTTTTTGACATCAATTAATCGTCATGATGAAAACATTAAAAATCAAATGAATAGATATTAAAATTCATTTCTACTTTGAAATCTATGTATTAAATTTAGTTCAAAAATGTATTTTCATTAAAAAATAGTAGCTTTGCATGATAAACTAACAATAAACTTTCAATATTATAAATATCATGAGCAAAAAAATAGTAATTGTTTCAGCTGTCAGAACTCCAATTGGAAGTTTTATGGGTTCATTATCAACAGTTTCAGCTCCACAATTGGGTGCAATTGCAATTAAAGGAGCGTTAAATAAAATAAACTTAGATCTAAATTTAATTGATGAAGTTTTTATGGGTAATGTTGTTCAAGCTGGCGTTGGTCAAGCACCAGCTAGACAAGCCGCACTTTTTGCTGGTCTATCTAATGAAGTTGCCTGTACCACTGTGAATAAAGTTTGTGCCTCTGGAATGAAAGCTATAATGCTTGGTGCGCAAGCAATTTTAGCTGGTGATGCAGAAATTGTTGTTGCTGGAGGAATGGAAAACATGAGTATGATACCACATTATGTTCACTTGCGAAACGGGGTAAAATTTGGACCAACAAATTTAATTGATGGCATGCAAAAAGATGGTTTGACCGATGCTTATGATAATAATGCTATGGGTGTTTGTGCAGATTTATGCGCTTCAGAATATAAAATATCTAGAGAAGAACAAGATGCTTTTGCAATTGATTCCTATCAGCGATCAACAAATGCATCTAATTCTGGAAAATTTGATGAGGAAATAGTTCCAGTTTCAGTACCTCAGAGAAGAGGAGAACCAATTGTAATATCTAAAGACGAAGAATTTACCAACGTTAAATTAGATAAAATTCCTACATTAACTCCTGTTTTCACAAAAGATGGAACTGTTACTGCGGCCAATGCATCTACAATAAATGATGGCGCAGCAGCTGTGATTTTAATGAGTGAAGAAAAAGCAATTGCACTAGGATTAAAGCCTTTAGCATTTATAAAAGGATATGCAGATGCCGCTCACGAACCAAAATGGTTTACTACTGCTCCGTCAAAAGCATTGCCTAAAGCATTAAAAAAAGCTGGTTTGGGAATAAAAGATGTAGATTTTTTTGAATTTAATGAAGCTTTTTCGGTTGTAGGTATAGTTAATTCTAAAATATTAGATTTAGATAAAACTAAAGTTAATGTTAATGGTGGTGCGGTTTCTCTTGGACATCCTCTTGGGTGTTCAGGTGCAAGAATTGTAGTCACCTTATTACATGTTTTAGCTCAAAATAATGGAAAAATAGGAGCTGCTGCAATTTGTAATGGTGGCGGTGGTGCTTCGGCAATTGTTATTGAACGAGGATAATATTTTTTAATTAAACTACTTTTTGATTTTTAATCGTAATTTTAAGATAATTTAATGTTTGCTATTTGTAATTTATCCATAATTCCAATTCGTTTTGAGCCGAGCGATCGAAGTGAAATTGTTTCGCAAATATTGTTTGGTGAACATTTTGAGATTTTAGAACAAGGGAAAGTATGGTCTAGAATAAAAATGCATTTTGATGATTATGAAGGATGGATAGATTCTAAACAATATCAAATTATCTCTGATGAGAGTTTTGACATTTTAAGTAAAGAAGGACTGATTTTAAATTATGATTTGGTTGAATATGTTTCAACCCGAAACAACGTTTTGATCCCAATAACACTTGGTGCTTCTTTATCTTTTTTAAATCATGAAATTATTAATATTCAAAATTTTGAATTCGAAGGACTTAAAATTAGTGGAATAAAATCAAAGTCAAATTTAATTGCTACTTCTTATCTTTATTTAAATGCACCTTATCTTTGGGGTGGAAAAACTCCTTTTGGGATAGATTGTTCCGGTTTTACCCAAATGGTTTATAAACTTAATGGTTATAAATTGCTTCGAGATGCATCGCAACAAGCTTCTCAAGGTGAAGTACTGAGTTTTATTGAAGAAAGCGAACCTGGTGATTTAGCATTTTTTGACAATGAAGAGGGAAAAATTATACACGTTGGGATTTTACTTGAAAATAATTATATAATTCACGCAAGCGGAAAAGTTCGCGTTGATAGACTTGATCATTTAGGTATTTATAATGCTGAATTAAATAGACATACACATAGATTACGAGTTATAAAAAAAATAATTTAAAATGGAGATTGCAATTATAGCTCACGATGGAAAAAAAGCCGATTAGTTCAGTTTTTAAATCGCAACAAAACAATTTTACAACAAGAAGGTATTCGAATTATCGCTACAGGAACCACTGGAAGTAAAGCAGAAAACGCAGGATTTATAGTAAAAAAAAATGCTTTCAGGTCCTTTACGTGGCGATGCCCAAATTGCTGCTCGAGTTGCCGAAGGTAAAACTAAAATGGTACTTTTTTTTAAAGATCCAATGTCCAATCATCCTCATGAAGTTGATATCAACATGCTCATACGAGTTTGTGATGTTCATAACGTTCCTTTAGCTACAAATGAAGCTACAGCCCAATTATTACTAAACGCGATTTCAAAAAAATAGGGTTATTTATTGATGGTGATAAGGTTCATTTTTTAAAATTGTAAATCCTCTGTACAATTGTTCTATTACAAATAAACGAACCATTTGGTGTGAAAATGTCATTTTAGATAACGAAATTTTGCCTTGGGCTTTTTTATAAAGAGATTCTGAAAAACCATAAGGTCCACCGATAACAAAAATTAAAGTTTTAATTCCTGCATTCATTTTTTTTTGTAAATATTTTGAAAAATTTACGCTTGAGTATGAAATTCCATTTTCATCTAAAAGAATTAAATAATCTGTAGTTGAAAGTTTTGCCAATATTAATTCACCTTCTTTTTCCCGTTGCTGGCTTTCTGAAAAGTTTTTAGCATTTTTAATATCTGGAATTATTTCAAGATCAAATTTGACGTAAAAAGATAATCGTTTTGCATATTCTTCAATTAAAATTTGTAAATTTTTATTGTCTGTTTTGCCAACAGCAAGCACTTTGATATTCATTTTAGTTTACTTTTTATCTATTTTTTAAAACTGAAATAATCTCGCGTAAAAGTAATCCTAAAATCATTCCGATTGCTAAAATTGAAATAAATCCCACTTTTTTTATGGATTCATTACCGGCAATTCTGAAATAATTTGATATTGAAATAACTAACACTAAAGGCAAAATAATTATTTTTTTTGAGTTTTCATTGTTTTGTGGTTTTGGTCATATTATCAAATGTACAAAATTTTTAAACCACTTTTTATTGCATAAAATTAATCATACATTAGCATTTAAATTATAAATTTATGATTTCAGACATTCAGTTTAAAAAAGAATTACAGCTAATTATTGAAAATGCAATTCGTGAAGATGTAGGCGATGGCGATCACAGTTCGCTTGCATGCATTCCAACTACAGCTCAGGGAAAAGCAAAACTTATTGTAAAAGATACAGGAATAATTGCTGGTGTCGGATTTGCAAAGATGATTTTTGATTATGTAGATCCAAACTTAAAAGTGGATATTTTTATAAAAGACGGTGATTCAGTAAAATATGGAGATATTGTTTTTAATGTTTCTGGAAGTTCACAATCGATTTTAAAAGCGGAACGACTTGTTTTAAACTCCATGCAACGCATGAGTGCAATTGCAACAAAAACCAAAAAATTTGTAGATTTATTAAAAGGAACTAAAACCAAAATATTAGATACTCGTAAAACAACTCCTGGTTTTAGAGCTTGCGAAAAATGGGCTGTTAAAATTGGCGGTGGCGAAAATCATCGGTTTGCTTTATACGATATGATTATGTTAAAAGACAATCATAACGATTTTGCTGGTGGCATTACAAATGCAATTTCAAAAACTAAAGACTATTTAAAACAAAATAATAAAGATTTAAAAATTATAGTCGAAGCCAGAAACTTAACTGAAATTAAAGAGATTTTACAATCTCCTGGAGTTTATCGAATTTTAATTGATAATTTTAATTTTGAAGACACTAAAAAAGCAGTTCAACTTATAGGGACTCAGTGTTTAACGGAATCATCTGGAAATATCAACGAAAATACGATTCGAGAATATGCAAACTGCGGTGTAGATTATATTTCGTCTGGTGCTTTGACACATTCTGTTTATAATATGGATTTAAGTTTGAAAGCATTTTAACAAAATCAGTTTTCTTATTTTTATTGAAATCCCTCTAATAAATAAAGCGTCGAACCAGCCTTCGCAATATCATTATCCTCACAAATTAAAAATTGCAAATCGTTGTTTTCTTTCTTAAATAAGGTTATTCCCTCAAACTTATGGGTGTCGGATATTTTTTGAATAATAATTAATTCTAAAGTTGAAAGATTTATTTTACCAATAAAACTTCCTAATATTTCACCATCTAAATAAGTTGACGAAGTATTTTCGACTGCGGCTAAAAAGTAAATAGTTTTTTGAACCAAAATTGCATCAGTAAAAGTGACTTCAATATTTTGAACTTTTGGCAAGGCGATGATTTTGAATGTGGCAGTTTTTGAAATTTTATCGTATATAAATATTCCGTTAGTAGAGTCAGAATTAGTACCACGTTGAAAAAAATAAATACTATTTTCAGTTATAATTGTACCTTCAATATTCAAGTCATTTGCAGTTATTGAAGCTAATTGTTGAAGTTTATTATATAATTTAGATACATCTTTTTGTTTTACGTTTTGGTTTTCGAGATTATAGGTAATTCGGGTTTCACGATTTTTTGTCGAACCTGAACCGTGAATATAAAGTTTATTATTGAAAAGAGTAATGGACTCAAAATCGGGTTTGTCTTTTTTTAGTATATTTTCTTCACCATTTAATTTGAGTGGAATTTTTGATAATTTTTTTTTCAATATATTATATTGGTACAAAAAGGTACTACTATCAGAAATTAAATAGAGTAGATTATTTAAATGAACTATTCCTGATGCAGCCGAAAGTTCGTTGATAGTTGTAAATGTACTTAGTTTAAAATTTGTCATAGTTTTGCGACTTAATCTAGCCCAGATAGTAGTGTAAATCCTTTTTTAATGAATGCTTTTGTTTTAAAAAGTATTCATTAAAAAAGATTGAAACGTATAGCTGGAAATAGCTCCAAAATTGTATTTTTACTTTTACAAATATAAATAATTGAAAAATGGAATCAATAAACCCTGTTGATTTTAAAGTGGTAGGAACTATTAATTTGTCAAAACTTCCAACTGTTTTAAAATCAGATTTGACTGATAAAGATAAAGAAAAGAAACTTTTGAAAGTGCAAAAAAAGCTCAGTGAATTTCAAGATGTGATGTATGCTCATAATCGATATGGCGTTCTTATTTGTTTGCAAGGCATGGATACTAGCGGAAAAGACAGTTTAATTAGAGAAGTTTTTAAGGAATTTAATTCTCGTGGTGTAGTAGTTCATAGTTTTAAAACGCCGACTTCGACAGAGTTAGAACACGATTATTTGTGGCGTCATTATATTGTTTTGCCAGAGAAAGGAAAATTTGCAGTTTTTAATAGAACATATTATGAGAATGTTTTAGTAACAAGAGTGCATCCAGAGTATATTATGGGCGAAAATTTGCCAGGAATTTCAAATGTTGATGATATTACACCACAATTTTGGGAAAACAGAATGGAACAAATCAATAATTTTGAAAAGCATGTTGTACAAAACGGAATTATTGTACTGAAGTTCTTTTTAAATATGAGTAAAGAGGAGCAAAGACTCCGATTGTTGCACCGGCTAGAGAATAAAGCCGATAATTGGAAATTTTCGACAAGCGATTTAAAGGAACGGGAACTATGGGACGATTATATGAAATATTATGAAGATGCTATTTGCAAAACTTCGACTGAAATTGCACCATGGTACGTTATTCCTGCTGACGACAAAAAAATGGCTCGTTACATTGTTACAAAAATAATTTGGGAAGAAATGCAAAAACACACAGATATAATCGAACCTGAACTGGATGAAAAAGTTAAAGCTAATATTGAGTTGTATAAAGAAATACTCAAAAAATAGTTTAGTTTTTTCAATTATACATTTATCAAAAGAAATGGCAACCATCCCTGATTGCCATTTCTTGAATTAAAAAACCAACTAATTAACCATTATTCTTTTGCTTTTTCATTTTCTCTTGTTTTTGCACCAATTCTGTTTATTTTGAACATTGGAGCAAATTTAAATTTGATTGATGCAATTTTCATGTTGTCAGCAGAAGTTAAACCTTCTTTTTCAACTGTATTTTTTCGGCTGTCTAAAGCTTCATACATCATTTTAACTTCGTCGTAATCTTCTCTAGTAAATTTTGATTTACTATCTTTATATGATTGGAAAAAATTTTCATACACTTTTAGAATGTTATCTTTATTCACCCAAGCAAAACTCATGTCTTCACCAATTTTTCCAGCGCCAAAAAGACGATCACGCAAAATTTGATTTGGATTTGATTTTACTGCAACATCTTTCTTAGTATTAGCTGCAACGGTTTCAGCATCCATTTCTGCTTGCATTTTAGCTTTCATTGCTTCATATTTTTGCTTGCTTGCGTCTATTTTTTCTTGTTCTTTTGCGTTTTCTTTCAACTCTGCTATTGCATTTTGAGTTTCAGTAGTTCGCATTTCATAATTAGCTTCGATTGTTTTCCAATTTGCTTTAGCATCTGCTGCCGAAATTGTCTCTAGAGAATCTACGTAAGTTACATATGTATCTACTTTTTTTTCAGCCTCTTCTTTTTTCTCATCTTTACATGATACAAAAGCTACTATTGTAAATGCAAGAACTCCTAGTTTTAAAACGTTGTTTTTCATAATATTGTTATTAATTTATTCTGTAAAAGTAAATGTATGGTCAAAAATTGATATTACATATTTTTAGAAAATATTTATATAATTACTGCATAATTTGGATCAGAAATTTAAAAATTTGTAACAAAAAAATTGTTTGTTATACTTATATTTACAAGTTATTATTAGAATCATCAAACAAGAAATTATTATTTTTAAATGTCAAACTCGCTAATAAACATAACTAATATAAAACGTGATTTTGTATTAGGAACCGAAATTATAAATGTTCTAAAAGGAATAAATTTGCAAATAAATAAAGGCGAATACGTAGCATTAATGGGACCAAGCGGTTCTGGGAAATCTACACTTATGAATTTGTTAGGATGTCTCGACACGCCAACATCGGGAACTTATATTTTAAACAATAAAGATGTTTCACAAATGCATGATGACGATTTAGCCGAAATTAGAAATAAAGAAATAGGTTTTGTCTTCCAAACGTTTAATCTTTTACCACGTACAACAGCTTTAGATAATGTGGCTCTACCTATGGTTTATGCAGGTTATTCAAAATCTGAACGTAATAAAAGAGCGACCGAAGTTTTGACTCAAGTAAACTTATCGGACCGAATGGATCATCAACCCAATCAGCTTTCCGGTGGTCAGCGTCAGCGAGTTGCAATTGCCCGAGCACTTGTAAATAAACCCTCCATAATTCTGGCAGATGAACCAACAGGAAATCTTGACAGTAAAACCTCCGTCGAAATAATGAAGCTTTTTGGCGACATTCACGCTAACGGAAACACCGTAATTTTAGTAACCCATGAAGAAGAAATTGCCGAATATGCCCACAGAGTCATTCGACTACGCGACGGATTAATCGAAAGCGACACACTAAATACTAAAATTCACAAATAAAATTAGAAACAAATGGCTTGGGCTTTACCAGCAATGGCAATTCCTGCTTTCATCCCAAAACTTTGCAAAAAAAGCAAAGGTTTTTCCTTTCAATCAGGGTTATAGAATTAACCATTTTAATTTTTGCTAAATTTTAAAAAAAAATTAGTTTAAAATATATGAGTTAACACCATAGTTCTTAAACTCTTAACCATTTAAATCCTTAAACCTTTAAACTCAAAAAAAATGAAAGTATATACTAAAACTGGAGATTCAGGAACAACGGCGCTTTTTGGTGGAACACGAGTTCCAAAAGATCATGCACGAATCGAAAGTTATGGCACAGTTGACGAATTAAATTCATACATTGGTTTGATTCGCGATCAAGAAATAAAGCAACACTACAAAAATATCTTAATCGAAATTCAAGACCGATTATTTACTGTAGGAGCAATTTTAGCAACTCCACCTGAAAAAGAATTATTGAAAAACGGAGAAAAAAGACTTCAAAATTTGGGAATAGTAGAATCTGATGTTGAATTATTAGAAAATGAAATTGACACCATGGAAGATTCCCTTCCACAAATGACTCATTTTGTACTTCCAGGCGGACATACAACAGTGTCATATTGTCATTTAGCTCGTTGCGTTTGCCGTCGCGCCGAGCGTTTAGCAGTACATTTAAGTCATAATGAACCCGTAGCCGAGATTGCCATAAAGTATTTAAACAGACTATCTGACTATCTTTTTGTGTTGGCACGAAAGTTGTCCTCAGATTTAAATGGGACCGAAGTTAAATGGATTCCAAGAAAATAGTTATCAGTCTAAGTTATTATGTAATTCAAACTGAAAACTGTCACTGAAAATTGTATACTAAAAAACGTTCTTAAACTTATTTAAAAAATAAATCAAAAAAAACTTGACTTTTTCAGTATTAAATTTATTTTTGCACAAACTAAAACCCGAAAGAAGATGTATTGGACATTAGAATTAGCATCCTATTTAAGTGATGCACCGTGGCCAGCAACCAAAGACGAACTTATAGATTACGCAATTAGAGCTGGTGCACCACTCGAAGTTGTTGAAAACCTTCAGTCAATAGAAGATGAAGGCGAAATATATGAATCAATGGAAGAAATTTGGCCAGATTATCCTACAGATGAAGATTATCTTTGGAATGAGGATGAATATTAAAATAATAAGCAATCACAACAGAAAAAGTCTCCATTGGGACTTTTTTTTTGTTTAAATTTGCACACTTTACTAATTACAAATTACGAGCTATTTTAAACATAGCTTCACAATAAATAAAATTATGAGTTTCATAAATAGTATTCTTAAAGCATTTGTAGGCGATAAATCTGAAAAAGATGTTAAATCCATACAACCTTTAATATCTAAAATTAAGACGTTTGAAAGCAGTATGTCGTCATTATCGCACGATAATTTAAGAGCCAAAACGGCAGAATTTAAAAATAAAATTAAAGTAGCCCGATCTGAAAAAGATGCTACAATTGCATCTAAAAAAATTGAAGCTGAAAATACTGTAGATATTGACGATAGAGAAGAAATTTACAATGCTATTGATACTTTAGAAAAAGAAGCTTACGAGATTTCTGAAAAAGTATTAATGGAAATTCTTCCAGAAGCTTTTGCCGTAATTAAAGAAACAGCCAAACGATTTAAAGATAATACCTCAATTACAGTTACTGCTACCGAAAAAGACAGAGAATTATCGGCAACTAAACCCTACATAACTCTGGTAGGAGACCAAACCAATTGGTCAAATTCTTGGAACGCTGCAGGTAAAGAAATTACTTGGGACATGATTCATTACGACGTGCAGTTAATAGGTGGTATCGTTTTGCATCAAGGAAAAATTTCTGAAATGCAAACTGGAGAAGGAAAAACATTAGTAGCAACGCTTCCCTTATACTTAAATGCTTTGACAGGAAACGGTGTACATTTAGTAACCGTAAACGATTATTTAGCGCGAAGAGATAGCACTTGGAAAGCACCTTTATTTGAGTTCCATGGTTTAACCGTAGATTGTATCGATAATCATCAACCAAATTCTGATGCGCGTCGTAAAGCATATGAAGCTGATATTACTTATGGAACTAATAACGAATTTGGATTTGATTATCTACGAGATAATATGGCAAATTCCCCAACCGATTTGGTGCAACGTAAGCATAATTATGCCATTGTAGACGAGGTTGATTCCGTTTTAATTGATGACGCTCGAACGCCATTAATTATTTCTGGACCAGTTCCAGATGGAGACAGACACGAATTTACAGAGTTAAAACCAAAGATTGAAAATTTATTTAGTTTACAACGTCAACTTGCAAACGGATTTCTTACTGAAGCCAAACGTTTAATAAAAGAAGGAAATACTAAAGATTGTGGATTTCAACTTTTACGCGCTTACAGAGCATTGCCAAAAAACAAAGCATTGATTAAATTTTTAAGCGAGGAAGGAATTAAACAATTACTTCAAAAAACCGAAAATCAATATATGGCAGACAACAATCGGGAGATGCCAAAAGTTGATGAAGCATTATATTTTGTCATCGAAGAGAAGAATAATCAGGTAGAATTATCTGATAATGGAATCAAATTTTTATCTCAAGATACAGATGCTTCCTTCTTTGTTTTGCCTGATATTGGAACTGAAATCGCTATAATTGAAAAACAAAATCTCGATAAAGACGCAGAAGCAGATGCTAAAGAAAAATTATTTCAAGATTTTGGAATAAAAAGTGAACGTATTCACACATTAACTCAATTGCTAAAAGCTTACACACTGTTTGAAAAAGATGTCGAATACGTAATCATGGAAAATAAAATCTTGATTGTTGATGAACAAACAGGACGTATTATGGATGGTCGTCGTTATTCTGACGGATTACATCAGGCTATTGAGGCTAAAGAAAATGTTACCATTGAAGCGGCGACTCAAACTTTTGCAACTATTACATTACAAAATTATTTCAGAATGTACAGCAAACTTGCTGGTATGACTGGAACAGCAACTACTGAAGCAGGAGAATTTTGGGAAATATATAAACTTGATGTTGTCGAAATCCCGACCAATAGAGGTATGTCAAGATTAGACAAAGAAGATTTAATTTACCGTTCGGTTCGTGAAAAATTTAATGCAGTAATTGAAGATGTAACCCAACTTTCTGCAGCTGGAAGACCAGTTTTAATTGGAACAACCTCAGTAGAAATTTCTGAATTATTAAGCAGAATGTTAAAAATGCGTGGTGTAAATCATAATGTATTGAATGCTAAAATGCACAAGCAAGAAGCGCAAATTGTAGAAGAAGCTGGAAAAAGTGGCGTGGTAACCATTGCAACCAATATGGCTGGACGTGGAACTGATATTAAACTTTCACCAGAAGTAAAAGCTGCTGGTGGACTTGCAATTATTGGTACTGAACGTCATGATTCTCGTCGAGTAGACAGACAATTGCGTGGTCGTGCTGGACGTCAAGGTGATCCAGGAAGTTCACAGTTTTATGTTTCGTTAGAAGATAACTTGATGCGACTATTTGGTTCAGAACGAGTTGCAAAAGTAATGGACAGAATGGGATTGAAAGAAGGTGAAGTGATTCAGCATTCTATGATGACAAAATCAATAGAACGAGCACAGAAAAAAGTTGAAGAAAATAATTTTGGGACCAGAAAACGTTTATTGGAATATGATGACGTAATGAATGCGCAACGTGAAGTAGTTTATAAACGTCGACGTCACGCTTTGCATGGAGAACGATTAAAACTTGACATCGCTAACATGATGTACGATACTTGCGAGGTAATTGTAGCAGATAATAAATCTAGAAATGATTTTAAGAATTTTGAATTTGAATTAATTCGGTATTTTTCTACTACTTCACCAGTATCTGAAAACGAGTTCTTAAAGTTATCTGAGATGGAATTAACAGGTAAAGTTTATAAAGCTGCTTTACAATATTATACTGAAAAAACCGAGAGAAGCGCGAGAGAGGCATTCCCAATTATTGAAAATGTTTATAAAAATGAAGGCAATAAGTTTGAACGAATTATAGTTCCTTTTTCTGACGGTATAAAATCATTGAACGTTGTTACCGATTTGAAAAAAGCGTTTGATACAAATGGTGCTCAGTTAGTGGCTGATTTTGAAAAAAATATTACTTTAGCTATTGTTGACGAAGCTTGGAAAAAGCATTTGCGCAAAATGGACGAGTTAAAACAATCAGTTCAATTAGCCGTGCACGAACAAAAAGATCCGTTACTAATTTATAAATTAGAAGCTTTTAATTTGTTTAGAACGATGCTCGATGGTGTAAATAAGGAAGTAATTTCATTTCTTTTTAAAGGCGATTTACCACAACAAAATACTATTCAAGAAGCTAGAGAAACAAAATCAAAGCAAAACTATACTGAAAGTAAAGATGAAGTTTTAAATTCAGATGAATTGGCTTCACAAAATAGAGAGGCTGGTCAAACGCAACAACGGCAAGTAACAGAAACTATTGTAAGAGAGACTCCAAAAATTAATCGCAATGATACTGTTACCATTAAGCATGTGCTGTCTGGTAAAACCGAAACAATGAAATTTAAAAAAGCAGAAAATTTGATTGTAAGCGGTGAATGGGTTTTAGTTAACGAATAAATTTTCTATTATACATTAATCCTCAATTTTTATTAATTGGGGATTTTTTTATATAAACTAATTTGACTTTTTTCTATATTTACAGTATAAAATTTCAAAAGCTAATACTAACATTAAAAAATTATAATCATGGCAAAGAGTCAAGACGCAAAAAAAACGGAAAAGAAAGAACCTTTGAAAACCGCAAAAGAAAAAAAAGCTGAAAAAAGAGAAAAGAAAAATGCACCAAAAAGAGACTAATTTTTATTTGTTATAAATTAAAATGCCCCAAATAGTTCATTACAATTTGGGGCATTTTATTAAAAAAGAAAAAGTTAAAACTGTTCTCTTCCCGCAAAATGAAATGCACTTTCGATAGCAGCATTTTCATCTGAATCTGAACCATGCACAGCATTTTCACCTATAGATTTTGCATATTTTTTACGAATAGTTCCTTCGATAGCATCTGCTGGATTAGTAGCACCTATTAAGTTTCTAAAATCTTCAATTGCATTTTCTTTTTCAAGTATTGCTGCAACAATTGGTCCGCGCGACATAAATTCTACTAACTCACCATAAAAAGGTCTTGCTGCGTGAACAGAATAAAATGCTTTTGCATCTGCAACAGTAAGTTGTGTTAGCTTTAGCGAAACTATTTTAAAATCCGCTTCGGTAATCATATTTAATATTCCACCAATGTGTCCACTTTCAACAGCATCGGGTTTAATCATTGTAAATGTTCTATTTGTAGCCATTTTTTTTATTTATTTAAATTGGGTGCAAAAATACTATTTTATTTTTAAAAATATATTGGTTTTAAATAAACTAGAATAAAAAAATCCCTTTCAAAATAATTGAAAGAGATTTTTAAAATATGAAAGTTAATTTTTAAATTTTAATTAATCTTATTGTTTCAGTTGTATTTTTCATTGAAAGTTTTACAAAATAAATCCCTGTTTTTAATGTAGTTGCATCTATTGATGTAGTATCAGAATTAGGGATATTGTTTAAAATTTGTTTTCCTAAAACATCAAATAACTGAATAGAATCTATTGCATTTGTTGCGTTAATGTTCCAAACTGAATTTGTAGGATTTGGAAAAACCTTAAAAGTTTCATTTGAAAAAGTTTCGTTCGTCAAGGTATTTGTAAAACTATAGTCCGCAGTTTGTCTATTAAAAGATAGATTGTAAGTTCCAGGTGTAACTGTGATGTCTAAACCACTTGGAGTTCCAGTTCCTAATGGAAAACTAGTTCCACCCCAATTTGACAACCATTCATCGTCTAATCTAAATTTTACAGTGCCAGTATTTAAAACTAAATTATTTAAGGTATAAGTATAGCCATCTAAAGTATTAAGATTTGTATCTGGAGCACTATAACCATTTAATGCAGTTCCTAAAATTCCAATTGAAGGTAATGAAAATGAATAAACACCAGAAGTTCGATTGTATCGACAACTAAATAATCCACCAGCAACTTGAATAGTTGGTCCACTTGGTTGCGCAGTTCCATCGGGAAATGAAGTACTTCCAAAAGTTAAACCAGAACATTTATCTTGTCTAAAATAAGCACTTCCACCTGAATAATAAAATGCAGAAAGCAAATAATTTATTCCATCTGAGGTATGAAATTGAACGTCTGGAGCTCCATAACCTAATTGCGAATTTACAGCAGGTCCCCAAATTCCAATTTGTGGAAAAGTATTTGTTGGTAAAAAGGAATATCCCGCCGAAAGTCTGTTAAAATAGATGTCGTAATTTCCTGCAGGATTTATCCCAATATTTTGACCATTTAAATCTCCGGTACCTGTAGGAAATGTTGTACCACCCCAATTTGTATTCCACATTCCATCCTGTCTAAATTTAACTTCATTAGCCGAAAGGGGAATGTTAGTAATTTTATAAAAGATATTATCAGTCGTCGATAAATAGGTATCAGTACCCCAACCTAGGCTTGTTCCGGATCCTAAAACACTTACGTTTTGAGCCTTAGATGTGGTATGGAATAAAATAATAAAGGAAACAAGGAGTAATTTTTTTATCATGATTTTTTAAAAAGGTTATTTTTGAACTATAATAAAAGCCATCAATTTTATCAATAATTTGATGGCTTTTTATATTAATTGTAAATTTAATTTCTAATTAATTTTATGGTTTCAGATTTATTTGAAGTATTTATTTTAGCAAAATAGATACCAGAATTTAGAGCAGAATTATCTACTTGTAAAGTATTTGTATTGATAATTTGTTTTCCAAGAATATCAGTTACAATTATATTCGTAATAGTTTCGTTACCGATGTTAAAATTCCAAATCGTATTTGATGGATTTGGGTAAACAGAAAATCTAATTTTATCAAAACTAGCGGTAGTTAAAGAAGGTGAGAAATTAAAAGCTCCAGTAGATCTTGTAAACGTTACATCATAAATACCAGCTACAGTATTGATGTTGTTTCCATTAGAAGAACTTGCTGCTGGAAAACTTTCGTTACCCCAGTTGGTACTCCACGCGTTATCTTGTCTAAATTTTGCACCACCACCACTAGATGCTGTTGTAACTGCTAAATTAGAAACAGTATAAGTCTCTCCATCAGTTGTTGATAATTGATGTACATCAGTTGGACCAGGGTTTCCAGCATCTCCAGGCCATCCACCCACAGCTTCACCTACAATTGCAACTGTAGGAAAATCGAAAGTATATTGACCATTTGATCTATTAAAAACACAACGATAAGAACCTGCCTGAGTTACGGCAATATTTGTAGATTCTTGACCAGCTTGTGGACCAGTTGGAAAGCTTAATCCTCCCCAAGAAACAGACCAATTATTATTTTGTCTAATTTTAAGCGAATTAGCGGTTAATGCCACAGAGTTTGTTCGATAGGTAATTCCATCTGTAGTTGATAATTGCGCTGCATCTACCTGAGGATCATTGGGCCAACCTTGAGCAGTAGCTGGACCAACTAAAGCAATTGTTGGATAACCGCCAGCAATTTGAGTAAAAGCATAAACACCACTATCACTATTAAAAGTAACGCTGTAAGTTCCTGCTGTGCAGTTTAAATTTGAGCCTCCTAAAGGAGCGGTTCCTGTAGGAAAAGAAGGCGAACCCCAGTTTGTCGCCCAAGCATTATTTGCTCTAAATTTAATGCCTCCACCTGCTTGAGCAGTGGTTAAAGTAATGGTGCTTAAAGTCCAATCAGACCCATTTGTTGATGTCATTTGGTGTACATCTGTTGGACCAGGATTTCCAGGATCACCAGGCCAACCGCCTGCAGCTTCTCCTACTATCGCAACAGAAGTTACCTGAGCGTTTGTAGATAAAATTCCAAAAAATAAAATAGAAATAAAGAGTAAAATTTTTCTCATAATAAGTTTTTTAAATTAATAATAAACCAATTTACAATTAAATAACTTAATAATTACAAACATCTTTTTTTGGGGATTCCGAAAACGTTATAGTGTTAAAAACTTTATAATTTAATAATAGTAAAGTGATTATCAAGGGGATTCAATTGACTAAATAGTTTGTCAAATAAGGCATCGCCAAAATCGACATAAAATTTAGAGTAATTAAGTTTTCGTTCTTGTAAACTTTGATTGGGGAATAATTCATTTTGTACTAATAAAATGCGTTCTAGTTTGTTTACATGTACACGTTTTTCTGCTTTTAAAAGTCGTTTTTCTAGATTTTGTAATCCATTAATTTGCTTTGTTTCTTGTGCTTTAACCGCACCTACAAATGATTTGTCTGTTTCAAGTGCAATAGCATAAAGTTTTTCAAACTGAAGTTTTAACTGATTTTTTTGTTCCGACAAATCAATTGAAAATTTGGAAAACTCTTTAGTTTTTCTAGTAAATAACTCTTGTTGATTTAAAAATAGGTCAGCCCAACTCAATTGCAAGTTATCTATCTTTTCAATCTGTTTTTGAGTTGATAATAAAACTGAGTTTCTTATCAATAAAATGGGAAAGGTCACTTTATTGTACTCGAAATTTGACTTTAATTCCAGCCAATACGCAATTTCACCACCACCTCCAATATAACACAAATTTGGTAGGATTACCTCTTGATATAAAGGGCGTAAAATTACATTTGGACTAAATTTTTCTGGAAAGTTTTGTAATTCTTCCAAAATTTGACTTTCAGAAAATTCAATCTTAGTATTGTTGATTTTGAACTTATTATGTTCATAGATAATGCGCTCTCGAGAGTTATTTTCTATGTAAAATAAGTTTATTTCTCTCGGATTTACTTGGATTGTATACTCTTTTAATTGCACAATAGTTTGTGATACTTTTTGAAATGATGTTTGATTTAAAAGTTCTTCTTTTACATAAGGAATAAATAATTTTTTCAAGTTTATAGAATCTCCATCTATAATTACTAAACCTTCATTTTTAAATAATTCGTTAGCTAAAACACGTGTTGCATCAGCTAAATTTGAATTTTCTAAATAGGCAGTTTGAAATATTTTTTTTAAATAATTAGCATTTTCACCAATACCAATCTCTGAGCTAAAATTTTCAAAAACCTGTTCCAAACCTTTAGTTGATAATCTTCCTACAGGTCCAAAACTGGCTTTATCCCATTTTATTTTTCTGTTGTTTAGTTCAAAATAATTAATTTCTTTAAAATCATGATCTTCAGTAGCCATCCAGTATATTGGAACAAAATTAAATTCTGGATACTCTTTTTTTAATGCTTTACAAAGATTGATAGTAGATACAATTTTATATAAAAAATATAATGGTCCGGTAAACAAATTTAATTGATGACCTGTCGTAATAGAAAATGTATTGGAATCCTTTAATAGTTTAATATTAGCTTCTGTTGCTAAAGAAGAGTGAACATTTGTATATTGCTTTTCTAATTCTGTTACTAGAATTTGGCGTATATCTTTTGTAAAAGTTTGATCTTTTTCTTCTATTTGAAGTTTAAAATTTTCAAGTTTTGGAAAACGATTGTAAAATTGCTGTAATTGGGGATTTTCATCTAAATAGTCAACAATTAATTTAGTGAAAAACCCAGATTTTTGATAGCTAATACAATCGCTTGGCATAGTTAATTTTTTACAAAAATAGTTAAAAATGCACTAGTAACATTTGTTTTAACTTTCGATTAATTTTTTACCGCTTTAAAGTAAAATGCCCTTTATGAGTTAAGCCATTCACTCTATGAACTACAAACCAATAATCATCTGATATGACTTTATTTCCATTGTAGATTCCATCCCAACTGTTAGTTCCATCTAAAATTTTAAGGAGTTTACCATGTCTATCATAAATTTCCACCTTCATTTCGGGTTCATATTTTGAGAATTTTACATTCCAAGTATCATTTATTAGATCATCATTTGGAGTAAAAAATCTTGGATAATTTAATATAAAAACTTCTTGATTGACAACGCCACAACCATTTTTATCTCTTACAAACACAGTATAAACTCCTGTTGTTAAATTAGAAAAGGTATTGCTATCTTGATAATGAATATCATCGAGTGAATATTCATAATCTCCTGTTACATTTTCAGTTCCTGTAACAATTACAGTGATAACATTTTCAATATCAGTCCAGTCAATTATATCAACATTTGTTATGGTAGCAAAATTTGATAAGAAAATTTTAAAGTTTTTTATTGTAGAACAAATCAAACCATTATTATGATTTTCATAAACAGTAACCCAGTAATTTCCTGGCTGTGTTATGGTAATATGGTCAGTAGTTTCGCCAGTAGACCACAAATAACTACTATATCCCAGTCCAGCCTCAATGACTACAGATTTATCTACACAAAGAGGAAATATATTGTTCATATAAATAACGGGTGAGTTTATGAAGTCAATTTTTAGTTGTACAACTTTGTAACAAGTATTATTCATTACTCTAACATATACAATATCATTGATATTTGACATCAAATAAGAGGTGAAATTAGTAATTTGATTAGTTGGTAATTGATTTTCTGCTCCAGCTAAAGAAGTGAAATAGGAAAAGGTGTAATTATTTGAATTTGAAATCAAGTTGGTATTATAGTTTGCCAAATCGATAAATTCTGACCCATCATTAAGGTTATCACATTCAATTGTGGAATAGTCAGTGGCATTTGGAATAATTCCATACATGTTATTCAAGTTCACTTGTTGTGTAAATGTTTTACAATTTGGATTTTTTTGAACTTGTATTGTATATGTTATACCACCATCTAAATTAGACAAAATATTACTTGTAGACCATGTTAAACCTCCATCAAAGCTGTATAAATCACCTAATGTAGTTATAGTTATTGTATTATATTTTCCACAGCCTGCTGGGTCAATTGTAAATTCTGGATATGTATTTTCTAAATTATTTAAGTAAACATATACTGTTTGCGAGGTACATCCATCGGCATTTTTAATCTTAATTATATAACTTCCACTTGTCAAACCGCTCAAAGTATTTGAAGTTTGCCAAGTAATTCCACCATCAAAACTAAATTGTGTAGCAGGGGTAACTATTGTAATACTTCCTAAGTTTCCACAATAGGGATTATTAATTGTATATGAAGGAGGAGATAAAAATTCATCAAATAGATAAACGCTGTTGTAATTAGATACGCAACCTGCATTATTTTTTGTTCTTATTTTATAAGTTCCTGGCGATAAATTGGATGCTACATTATTAGTACTCCAAGTTACACCATCATCAAAACTATAAAAATCAGCTACTGTAGTAATAGTTATAGTTCCTTTATCGCCACAAAAAGCCGGATCTACTTTAACGAAATTTGGGTACGATGATTTGTAAGGAACTATAGCTATAGTAACAGGATAAGAAATACATCCAGTCGATGTTGTAATTTTAATGTTGTAATTTCCAATGCCTAAGTTGCTTATTGTTGAATTGGTTACCCAGGTTAAACCTCCATCGTAACTATATAAAGTAGCTGGTGATGTTATAGTAATCGAGCCTGTTGCCAATGTGCAACTCGGTTGGGTAACTAAAATTGTAGGTTGTGGAGCAGCCTGATTAGCAAGTATTGTGACTGATGTAGTCGAGCTACAACCGAAACTATCTATTACATTTACAGAGTAAACCCCAGGTAAACTAACCGTTATACTAGGTGTTGTATTTCCATAATTCCAAAGGTAACTGGTGCCTGCAGAGGCTGTAAGTACTGTACTACCATAACAAACATTTAAAATTCCAGAAATAGTTGCATGCGGATTTTTAACTATCAACTGAATTGGGATTATTTTATAACAAGTTGCATTTAAAGTAATTCTAACAAAAACAGTAGTGCTGTAACTTTCATAATTTGTAAATGCCGTAATAGGATTTGAATTAGTTGTTGCATCAATCAAATTTGTAAAATAACTAAAGGTTAATCCAGTAGATGGATTTATAATTAAATCGTTAGCGTTAGTTAAGTTAAAAAATTCTTTTCCGTCTTTATTTGTATCACATAACGATAAACTAGCAGTTTGAACTGAAACAGGACAATTTGTACAATTTAAAAACCAAATATCCCATCCTGGATTTGCATCATCATCTGTAGCCGAAGCAAAGTTTGTGCCTATGCAACTGGTTTGAATAATACCATAATTAATAGTTACTGAAACATTATAACTCCCATCTATTATATTTGGCAAATTTGTTGCTACCAAATCAAAACAAAATCTATTAGTGGTTAAGTTTAGAGTTACTGGGGTTTGTGAAGTATAAACTACATTATTTGATGTATCTCTAACTTTTAATACTATGGATGTTACTGTAGCTGAAATTCCACCAGACGATGGAACTGTAAAACTTCCACAAACAGAAATAGGCAATGTAGGACAAATCTTGTATAACGGATCTAACTCAATACTTCCTTGAAGACTTTCATTGGAATGCAAAAAACACAAATCATCCACATAAGCATAACCAAAATGTGCTCCAAGACCACAACGAGTTGCAGTAAATTCTACAGTAAAATTTTCATTATTAGGTATTGAAGATATATCCAATATGCCCGATTGCCAGTTGGGAGTGTACATAATAATAGCATCACTTTCTAAGTTTGGTGCTTGGGTAAAAATACAATTATCAGTGTTAGCAATTAAGCAAAACTCACTCACTACAACACCATTATTATTAATAACTCGAGCTTTAAAATAGGGTTGTTCATCAACATGATTATCTGTATTAATACTCTGTAAAACGGCTTTGTAGTTGAACTTTAAAGTATTTTCGTTGTTAGTTTTAAATCTTTTAGCTTGAACTGAGGCTACTGTTGTATAACTATTTTTATAATTTATTTTTAGAGCAAATTGATCAAATGCATCAATGTTTCCAATATAATCATCTATATAATTTGATGGAACTGTGGTCGACATTATCGATAAATTTGTTGGGTCGTATTGTGGAATTTCTATGGTGGCGACTTGGTTTAAATTTTTACATTGTATTGGATTTAAAACCTCCCCTTCGGTATATAAAAAATCATTTAAAAAATTGTTAGTTCCTACAGTTGAAAATTCTTCAAAAGCCCCATTGGAGCACAAATAAACTGGAGTTAATGCTGTTGTGGTTTTTAAAAACTTATTTTTTTGAGATAACCTAAATAGCTGTTTTTGTTTATTTTCGAAATACTTAATCTTTTCATTAATACTTGTTATTAAATTACCATTAGCATCTTCAATTTTTTTATTAATATAAACAGATTGAATAGTAGAATTTGCTGTTGTAACTTGATTTTGTGAAAAAATATTTAAAACTAAAAAGGTAAAAAACAGAATAAAAATTTTCTTCATCGTGCGTAAAGTGGCTATTAAATTGCAATATAGATAAAGTTAAGTTCTAATTAAAATAAAATCTTTAAAAAGCTGGTTTAATTGATAAAATGACGATATTTTTGCCAAAAAATTATTCTCATTGAAAGAGCTACTCTTAATAACGCCTCCTTTTACGCAACTCAACACTCCATATCCGGCAACAGCATATATTAAAGGTTTTTTGAATACAAAAAACATTGGCGCTTTTCAGATGGATTTGGGTATTGAGGTGATTTTAGAGTTGTTTTCCAAGTCTTGTTTAACCGATATATTCCAATTTTCAAGTACTAATTTTCAAAATTTTAATGAAAATTCTAAACGAATTTTTGCACTTCAAAATGATTATATTAAAACTATTGACACGGTAATTTCATTTCTGCAAGGCAAAAATCCGTCTATGGCGCGTCAAATTTGCAGTGAAAACTTTCTGCCCGAAGCTTCACGGTTCGATCAAATAGACGATTTAGAATATGCTTTTGGAACCATGGGAATGCAAGATAAAGCAAAATATCTGGCTACGTTATATCTCGAAGATTTGTCCGATTTTATTGTAAACTGTGTTGACGAAAACTTTGGATTCAGTCGGTATGCTGAACGATTAGGTCGCAGTGCAAACTCATTTGATGAAATGTACACACATCTAAATCAGGATTTAACCTACATTGACAAAATCACGTTGCGAATTTTAAAGCAAAAAATCCAAACCCTGTCGCCCAAATTATTTTTAATATCAGTGCCTTTTCCAGGAAATTTATACAGTGCTTTTCGTTGTGCCCAGTTTGTGAAATTGCATTTTCCCACAATAAAAATTTCCATAGGTGGTGGTTTTCCCAATACCGAATTAAGGGATTTAAAAGATAAGCGCGTTTTCGAATTTGTCGATTTTATAACTTTAGATGATGGAGAACTGCCCATCGAATTATTAATAAATCACATTAGACACGCCGAGCGCAGTCAAGGCGCTTCTACAAACTCTGATTTTGAATTCAAACGTACTTTTCACCTTCATAATAACGAAGTAACTTACACTAATAACACCACAAAACCCGATTACAAACAAAGCCAAGTTGGCACGCCCGACTATTCCGATTTGCATTTAGACCGTTACATCTCAGTAATTGAAATTGCAAATCCCATGCACAGTTTGTGGAGCGATGGTCGATGGAATAAACTCACCATGGCACACGGATGTTATTGGGGCAAGTGCACTTTCTGCGATATTTCGTTGGATTATATAAAGTTGTACGAACCCCTAACTGCTAAATTACTGGTCGACAGAATGCAGGAATTAATTGCCCAAACTGGTGAAAACGGATTCCATTTTGTAGATGAAGCAGCACCACCAGCATTAATGCGCGAAGTCGCACTCGAAATTTTAAAACGAAAATTAGTAGTCAGTTGGTGGACCAATATCCGATTTGAAAAAAGTTTTACGTCCGACTTATGTTTGCTCCTCAAAGAGTCTGGTTGCATCGCCGTTTCTGGCGGGCTTGAAGTAGCTTCTGACCGTTTATTAGTCCTAATAAAAAAAGGAGTAACTGTCGAGCAAGTGGCACAAGTAACCCGAAATTTCACTAACGCTGGCGTAATGGTGCACGCCTATTTAATGTACGGATATCCCACACAAACCGTCCAAGAAACCGTAGACAGTTTGGAAATGGTACGTCAATTGTTCGAATTAGGCATACTTCAATCTGGTTTTTGGCATCAATTTGCAATGACCGCACACTCGCCAGTAGGCATGTTTCCTCAAGAATTTGGAGTTATACCACAACAAAACGAAATTACTTTTGCTAACAACGACGTAAATTTTACTGACAAAACAGGAATTAATCATGATAAATATAGCTTCGGATTAAAAAAGGCATTATTCAACTTTATGCACGGCATTTGCTTTGACTATCCCTTACAAGATTGGTTTGAATTTAAAATTCCAAATACCAAAATTTCGTCCGATTATATTTTTTCTTGTTTACAAAACGAACCCAATTTCAATATAAAACCTACAGCAAAAATTGTTTGGTTAGGAGGAAAGCCAATTTCGGAGGCATTTAAAAAGTCAAAAAAAGGCACCTCATGGCAAATGATGAAATTAACTTTTCAAGACAAACGGGAAACTTTTGAAATTTCATTAGATGAAGCTAAAGCCATATGGTTACTCACTACATTAGATAAAATAGCGGTCCAAAATGATTCCAAATCAACTTTCGTAAGTCTTAAAAACGACTTCGAAATGCAGTTCGAAGATTTTGAATTGTTTTTTCACTCAAAACCCATAAATACTCTTCGCCAAAATGGATTGTTAGTTTTATAATACAAAACCAAATGGAACAATCTCATTTTCAAACCATATTTATAACATGTTAACTCTATGGGTGAAGTTATTATTTTTAAACATTAAGCCAAAAATTTTGAATTTTTGATTTTAAAAGATTAATAATTAAATCGATGAAGTCAAATATTAAAATTAAATCGAAAAAATTTCTAATTCGTGATTTTGAGGTAAAATAATTTAAAAATTAAAATAAACCCTACGTCTTAGGTTAACAAAACTTCTAGTTTCTAGTAAGGGTTATGCAACATCCAATAAGTGTGAAGCTGTATCCAATAAGGGCTTGTTGGTTTCTGGAGGGGTTTATTAGTTTTTGGTGGGGTAAACTTGTTTCTGGAGGGGTAAATAATTTTTGAAATTAATCAAAAATCTACTTAAACACTATAATGAATTTTCATTAAATGAAACTCCAACGGGTTTATTTTGATAGTTCCCTTCATTAAAATTAAGTTAAAAACTAAAAGGTAATTTTTTGATTTCCCTATATTGCAACCTTAAACAAACACAATTCGTGCTTTTCAACATTACTATAAATGAGATTTTTACAAATTATAATTCTTTTTATTTTACTTTCAACTACACAAACGTTTGCTCAAAAAGTTATAAAACATGCCGTTAAAAGTGGAGAGTCTATTTATTTATTAGCAAAAAAATACAATACTACTGAAGCAGCAATATTCGAAGCAAACCCAAAATTAAAAGGTAAAATTTTAGCCTTAAAAACTGTTGTCGAAATTCCAAACAAAGACTATAAGATTAAAGATAAAACTAATAAAAAACAATCCAATACTAAAAAAGATAGTAAACCAACTAAGGATAAAAAAGAACAAGTAGCCAAATCAGATGATAAAGATAGTGTTCCAATAAAAGTCATATCTAACAATTTCACTGACGATTTTGAAACCCATACAGTACTCAAAAAAGAGACATTATACAGCCTTTCTAAAAAGTATAATGTTACCATGGAAACCATTTGTGAGCTAAATCCAGAGCTGAAAACTGGAAATTTAAAAGTAGGATCAAAGTTAAAATTAACCAAAGTAAAACAAGAAAATTCTAATGAAAATAAGGAGCAATCCTCTCAAGCTTTTCATCAAATAGAAAATAAACTTTCAGAAAATAGAGGCACCATTATTCATAAAGTGGAACCAAAAGAAACTTTATTTAAAATTTCAAGACAGTTTAACGTTTCTGTTTCCGACCTAAAAAGACTCAATCCATCTATAATTTCTGATTTACCAGTAGGCTATAATTTAATAATACAAGAAGGAATTCCAGATAAAACAGAAACTCAAAATACTACAGCTAATACTTCAAATGATTCAATTGAAGAAGTTATAAATGTTAAACCATTATCACGAGAAAATCTTTCAAAAGCCGATTTTTTGATAGCGAAAGCATCTGAAAATCTTGGCATACACTATCGAAGTGGTGGCACAACTCGTGCAGGTTTTGACTGTTCTGGTTTAATGTTTAATACTTTTAAAAACATCGATTTAACTTTACCAAGATCCTCGCATGAGATGTCAAATTTTGGAACCAGAATCGATAAATCTCAAGCTCAAAAAGGAGATTTAATATTTTTTGGAACTCATGGCAGAGGCAATGTGAATCATGTGGGGATGATTACCGAAGTGCTTGATGATGAAATTAAGTTTATACATTCATCAATACAGGCTGGAGTAATAATCTCATCAACTAAAGAACCCTATTATACTTCACGATTTATACAAATCAACAGAATTTTGAAAGACTAAATTGCAACAAAAGACAAAAAATTATCTTCTACCGTTGCTGTCTCGAAATTTTTCCATTCTAGCCTTTCGTTCTTCTATAAAAACTTTGTATTTTTCTTTTTGTTCTTTACTTAAATAAGCGTTAATAGAGCTATCAGTTTTATCTGCAAGTGCTAAAACTTCACTTACTTTTTCATCTTGTGAAATTTCCTTTTTCAAAATTATAGCTTGCGTAGTGCTACTTTCAGTAATTACTTTTTTGATAGCAAATACCTGCAATTCATCAAGTTTTAAATCGGTTTTAAGTTTTTCAACTGTTTTGTCAATATCCACTTGAGGATCCTTTGGTTTATTGGCATCAGTTCCAAAACCTCTGTTTCCTTGTGGTCCAGCATTCATACTATTCATTCGGTTGTTTCCATAACCACCGTTTCCATAACCGTTGTTTCCATATCCATTTCCATATTGTGAAAATGCAGTTGTACTCATTAAAAATGAACTTAAAATAAGTACTAAAGTGTATATTGATTTCATTTTTGGTATTTTAATTCAAATATAAGTAATAATTAAACAGGTTCGCCATATAAGTCAAACTCGGTAGCATCGGTGATTTTGATATTTGTAAATTCTCCAGTTTTTAAATAATATTTAGTGGCATCAATAAGAACTTCATTATCAACATCTGGACTATCAAATTCTGTTCTACCTACAAAATGAGGACCTTCTTTTCGGTCAATAATACATTTAAAAGTTTGTCCCACTTTTTGTTGATTCAAATCCCATGAAATTTGCGATTGTAATTCCATAATTTCTTCAGCACGAGCTTTTTTAACTTCATCTGGAACATCGTCTTCAAGTAAAAAAGCGTGTGTATTTTCTTCATGAGAATAAGCAAAACATCCCATTCGATCAAACTTCATTTCTTGTACAAATTCTTTTAATATTTCAAAATCAGCTTGAGTTTCGCCTGGATAACCTACAATTAAAGTAGTTCTAATTGCCATTCCGGGTACTGCTTCTCTAAATTGCTTTAATAGTTTGGTGGTTTTTTCTTGTGTGGTTCCACGTCGCATGGATTTTAAAATAGAATCGGAAATGTGTTGCAACGGAATGTCTAAATAGTTACAAATTTTAGGTTCACGTTTCATAATTTCGAGAACATCCATCGGAAATCCAGTAGGAAATGCATAGTGCAAACGAATCCATTCAATTCCTTCAATTTTTACTAAATTTTCGAGTAACTCTCCAAGATTTCGTTTTTTGTAAATATCAAGTCCATAATAAGTTAAATCTTGAGCTATCAATATTAATTCTTTTACGCCGTTTTTAGCTAAACCTTCGGCTTCTTTTACTAGTTTTTCGATAGTTTGAGAAACATGTTTTCCTCTCATCAAAGGGATAGCGCAAAAGCTACATGGACGATCACAACCTTCAGCAATTTTTAAATAAGCATAATTTTTTGGCGTTGTCGTAAGTCTTTCGCCAAGTAATTCATGTTTATAATCTGCGCCAAGAGCTTTTAATAAAGCGGGTAGTTCGGTAGTACCAAAATATTGATCTACGTTTGGAATTTCTTTTTCTAAATCGGGACGGTAACGTTCTGACAAACATCCGGTAACGAAAACCTTATCAACAATGCCCCGTTGTTTTTTATCAGCATATTCTAAAATTGTATTTACTGATTCTGCTTTTGCATTATCAATAAATCCACAGGTGTTTATTACAACAATATTCCCTTCTTCTTCATGTACAACATCTTTACCGTTAGCACGAAGTTGCCCCATTAAAACTTCACTGTCGTAAACATTTTTTGAACAGCCAAGTGTTATAACGTTAATTTTATTTTTCTTTAATGATTTGGTTCTCATTGACTTATTTTTGGATTGCAAAATTACGGTTTTTAAATCATATTCAATAAAAAAATCCACTTACAACAGTAAATGGATTTTGATGTTTTATTTTAATGATTTTATAATTCAAATAATAAAGTTAGGGTAATATTATTGTTTATTGATTTAATATTACTTGAATCGGTTAATCCTTGTGAGAATAATTGTTGTTTATAATCACGTTTTGAGTAAGCATAAGACAAATCTACTTTCGTTGAACCAAAATTATATCCAAATCCTCCTGAAAATCCTGTCAACTCTCCCATAGTTTGCGTGTTTCTGTATGGGCTTTGTTCAAATCGATAACCGCCACGAAGACTTAAAAGTTTAATTTTATATTCGGCACCTATACGAACTTCGCTAGAAGTTGTCAAAACATCTGACATATATTTATTAGTATTTGTAAAATCTTTATTAGGCCGGTATTGCGTATTGCTGTAATCTTTCAAAGCATAATCTACACTAATCAAACCTTTTTTTCCAAAAATATAAGCAAAACTAGCTGTATATTTCCCAGATGTTTGTAATTTATAGGGTTGAAAAACTGTCGTAATATTGGGATTTACCGTTGTAGATCCAGCAACAGTATTGTCTTGAGTAGCATTTAATCCATATCCAGAAGTTGCTATACTTTGAGATAATTCGTCATTCAATCTATACCAAGTTGGCGATTCATAGGTTAATCCAAAACGAACCTCTTTTACAGGTTTGAATATTGTTCCTAGTTGGAATGAAAATCCATTTCCATAAGTATAAAGATCATTGTTAAAGCGAATTCTATCTACAGTTGTACCTGTCGCATATTTGGGGTTGGTGTTTGATTCATAAAAACTGCTTGATTGTCTGTAATCAACGAAATGAGAATTAAAATTGATACCAAAACTCAATTTATCTTTATATTGAGTAGAAAAATTAAAATTTAATTTTCCGTTATATCCTGCACTTTTAACACTGTTTTGTTGATAATAATTACCTAAATTAGAAACATTTGTAAAATAATTAGTTTCAGTATTTGCATTTGAAGCAGGGTCTATTATGTAGGCATTGTATCCTAAATATGCCTGTTGTTCGTCATAATATAAATCCCCAAAACTATAATTAGAAATATTTCCTAAAGGAATTCCATTAGCATAGCTCAAAAAATATTTGTCGATTGAATTTAAAGGGTTTGTTCCTGAAAAATACAATTTATTATCTAAATTACGTGTGTTTTCATAATTTAAAGAAAGAGCAAACTTTTTGAAATTACTATTCTTGTCATCATTATTAAATACAAAAACTCCACCAGCCTGATTTATTGTTAAATTATTGTCTTTATTGTTGTTTTTAGTGCCAAAATAATCTGAATCATTACTAGTATGATAATTAGTTAACGAAACTCCAACTTGGTTATTTGCAAAATTTACTGATCCAGCTGGATTTACATTTATTGCAGAAAAATCGCCTCCTAATGCTCCAAAAGCACCACTCATAGCGGTAAACCTTGCCGTGCCACTCAAATTTGTTTGAGAGTATCGGAGTGCATCATTAATGTCTTGTGCTTGAATGGTAGTCACAGCAAAACAAACCATTACAAACGAAACTATCTTTTTCATATTTTTTTTAATTAATTTTTAGTAAAAATTAGCGTCTTCCGCCTCCGCCGCCGCCGCCAGAACGACCTCCGCCACCGCCACCGCCGTAGCTTCCACCACCGCCACCACCACCATAACTTGGTGAAGAATAGCTTCGTGGAGAAGAATAGGAAGGACTAGGAGTGTAACTTCTGGGGGATGAACTTGAACTTGGTGTATAACTTCTTGGTGAAGGATCACTATAAGTTCGAGGTGAAGATGCTTGTGGTGAATAACTTCTTGGCGAAGTGTTACTATTGTTATTATAACTTCTTGGTGAAGCGTCATTATAACTTCTTGGGGAATAGGTTCCGTTGTTACGCGGAGCAGTATTTGCATTTGAATAACTACGCGGAGAATTAGAGTTGTTAAATCCTCTTGGTGAATTTAAGTTAGAGTAACTTCTACTACCTGCATTTGAATTTCTAGAGGCATAAATACCATCTGAGTTTCCTATTAATCCATTTGTATTTCTTCTACCGTGTGAGTGCGCATATTGGTTTCCATAATATCCATAATATCCATTATTATACCCATAATACCCAGCATTGTAACCATATCCGTAACCGTAATAAGGATTGTAATACCCAAAATAAGGGTTGTAATAGCCATAATTACCATAAAAATAAGGAGAATACCAACTGTTGTACGACCAATAATTACCATACCAATTGTTATATCCCCAATAATTTCCGTACCAATAGTTGTTCCAATTGTTGTATCCCCAATTGTTAGAATATACATTTATAGCAACCGTTCCATTACCATTTGATCCCCAACTAGAATAATTACTGTTGTAATTTTGATCTTGATTTTGGTTTTGAACTTGAGCGGTATTTTTACTTATTGTATCATAATTTGTAGAAGAATAACTGTCGACTTCAGTAAATACTTCATTTTGATTTTTTTCATTCAAAGAGCTGAAATATTCTTTGTACTTGTTTGGTGCATTATCTGTTCTCCTAGAACTACTTGTATTAGAAGAGTTACCACCATAAACTCCATCATTATCATAATAAGATGAGTTTTGGTAAGATCCACAGGATGTCATCAGTAATGACAAAATTCCAAATAAAACATAAATGGAATTTTTTTGCGATAAAAAATAATAAGTTTTCATATATGTAGCATTTTTAATTGTTGGACTATACAAAAATAGTTAGTTTTGCCGAACTATTTAGTTAATTTTAGTTAAACAATTTTTATGCCAAACTATTCATTATGAGCAAGAACTTAACAAAGCGAGAAGAGGATTATTCCAAGTGGTATAATGAACTAGTTGTCAAAGCAGATTTGGCAGAAAATTCTGGTGTTAGAGGCTGTATGGTTATAAAACCTTACGGTTACGCAATCTGGGAAAAAATGCAAGCAGAACTCGATAGAATGTTTAAAGAAACAGGTCATAGCAATGCTTACTTTCCACTTTTTGTGCCTAAAAGTATGTTTGAAGCCGAAGAAAAAAATGCCGAGGGTTTTGCAAAAGAATGTGCTATAGTTACCCATTACAGATTAAAAAATGATCCTGATAAACCAGGAAAATTGATGGTAGATCCTAATGCAAAATTGGAGGAAGAATTAATTGTAAGACCAACCAGCGAAGCCATAATCTGGTCTACTTATAAAGGTTGGGTACAATCATATAGAGATTTACCATTACTCATAAATCAGTGGGCAAATGTTGTAAGATGGGAAATGAGAACGCGTTTATTTCTTAGAACTGCAGAGTTTTTATGGCAGGAAGGTCATACTGCTCACGCAACAAAAGCTGAAGCATTAGAAGAATCGGAAAAAATGATGCATGTTTATGCTGATTTTGCTGAAAACTTTATGGCAATACCCGTTATAAAAGGAATTAAAACTGAAACCGAACGTTTTGCAGGTGCCGAAGAAACCTTTTGTATCGAAGCTTTAATGCAAGATGGAAAAGCATTACAGGCCGGGACTTCTCATTTTTTGGGTCAAAATTTTGCTAAAGCATTTGATGTTAAATTTGCAAATCAAGAAGGCAAACAAGATTATGTTTGGGGAACATCGTGGGGAGTTTCAACGCGACTTATGGGAGCTTTAGTTATGACACATTCTGACGATAATGGTCTGGTTTTACCGCCAAATTTAGCTCCTATACAAGTAGTTATAGTTCCAATTTTTAAAACTGAGGAAGAGTTAATAAAAATATCTAAAGTTGCTGATGATTTAGTATTTCAATTTAAAAAGCTCCATATTTCTGTTAAATATGATGATCGAAATACCCAAAAACCAGGTTTTAAATTTGCTGATTGGGAATTGAAAGGTGTACCTGTCCGAATAGCAATTGGACCTAAAGATTTAGAAAATGGAACTTTTGAAATTGTTCGACGTGATAATTTAACAAAAGAGGTAGTTTCTAATGATGGTGTTGCAGATTACATTAATAATTTGTTAGTAACTATACAAAACGATTTATTTCAAAAAGCTTTGGTTTACAGAGAAAATCACGTCACTGAAGTTAATGATTTTGAAGAATTTAAAAATATTTTAGAAACTAAAGGAGGATTTATTGCAGCACATTGGGATGGAACCGCACAAACCGAAGAAAAAATTAAAGATTTGACCAAAGCAACAATAAGATGTATAGCTCTAGGTCGGTTAGAAAATAAAGGCAAATGTGTTTTAACAGGTTTAGAATCTGCTGGTAGAGTGTTGTTTGCAAAAGCCTATTAAAAAAAAATAAAAAAAATACATTCTACTATTGTGTTAATAAAAAATAGTTGTATTTTTGCATCCGCATTCAAAAAGAATGGCCCGTTCGTCTATCGGTTAGGACGCCAGGTTTTCATCCTGGTAAGAGGGGTTCGATTCCCCTACGGGCTACAATTTATTTTATTTAAAAAGAAAAATATAACAAAATGGCAAATCATAAGTCAGCTTTAAAAAGAATCAGAAGTAACGAAAAACGTAGAGTTTTAAACAGATATCAGCATAAAACTACTCGTAATGCAATAAAAGCACTTAGACTTGCTACAGATAAGGCTGATGCTTCATCTAAATTGTCGAGTGTTATATCGATGATTGACAAACTTGCAAAGAAGAATGTCATTCATGATAACAAAGCTTCAAATTTGAAATCAAAATTAACAAAACATGTTACTAATATGTAACAACAATTATTATTTATACAAAACGTTCAAAGAAATTTGAGCGTTTTTTTTTACATTATAGTTTCTATGTAATTAAGCATTTCTACAGTAATTGGTTTTGAAAGAAAATCTAAAACCATTGGATATTTTTTTGCTTTATCAATGTCATAGGGATCAATTGTAGAAGACAAAACTATTACTTTTAATGATGAAAATTTTTCTGCAAAATCAATTGAAGAAAATTGATCTAAAAATTCCCAACCGCCCATTACGGGCATGTTCAAATCTAAAAAGATAAGGTTTGGAAGCTCGGTTAACTTTTCGTTTGCAATAAACTCTTTGAAATAATTTACTGCCTCAGTTCCGTTTTTTGCAACATCAATTTTCTTTGCAAAACCAGCTTTTTCAATTACTTTTTTGAATAACATAAACGTTATTGGATCATCATCGATAAATAATATTTTATTAAGCATGTGCATTATTTTTAAATGCAATTTCAAATGTGGTACCAACCCCAACTTCACTGTTTACAGTAATTTTTCCACCCATTGATTCTACTTGCGATTTTACTAAATATAAGCCTAAACCCTTGCTGTCTGGATAATCATGAAATCGTTGATACAATCCAAATATTTTTTCTTTATTAAGTTTCATATCTATTCCAATTCCGTTGTCTTTGAAAGTAACTAATGTGTTTTGTCCATTTTTTTTCGACGAAATTGAAATTTTAAGTTGTCTAACGTCATCCTTATATTTCAGTGAGTTGGTCATTAAATTTAATAGTATGCTTTCAAAATAAGATTTATTTACGCTTACGTTTGGTGCTTTATCAAGATCCATCTTAATAATCGGTTTCTTTATGCTTATTAAAAAACTAAGTTGATTGAAAACGTTCTCAAAAATTTCTTTAATTTGTAAATCCTCCTTTTGAATAGATAAACTGTCTTTTATGATAACAACTTTTACTAAATCGTTAATTGTTTCATTGAGTAATGCAGTCGATTTTGAAAAACCCGATATTATTTCTTTGAGTTCTTCATTTTCTATTGGAATATCATCTATTAAATTTAATAATCCAGTAAGATTTGATAATGGTGCTCTCAGGTTATGAGAGGTTATGTATGAAAATTGCTTTAAGTCTTTGTTATTTTGAGTCAACTCACTAATTAGTTGTTCGCGCTCTTTTTCTCTATGTTTTTCTACTGATATATCTCTTTGTATTGAAATCCAATGGGAATGTAAATTATCATTATTTGTAATGGGAATCATACTGAAATTTACCCAGTATTCTTCACCATTTTTTTTGTTGTTTAAGGATTCAAAAGTAAATTCTTCTTTTTTCTTTAAAGCATCTGCAAGTTGTTTAATATTATTTTTAACACTGTTTTTACTAATAAAGATGGTTGGCGATTTACCTATAACTTCATTAGGCTTATATCCTGTCATGTTGTGAAAAGCTGGATTTACGAATACGATTTTCGGAATTCCTTTTTCTTTTTCCTGTGCTTCAGTTATTATTACAGAATCTTTGGTTTGAGTAATTACAGTTTCAAGAAGTTTTAAACGTTGTTCTTCACGTTTTTGCTTTGTAACATCTTGAATAGAACCTATCATCCTCACCACAACTCCAGTTTCATCTTTTATTAAAAAACCTCTATTGCTAACATAACGGTAAGTTCCATCAGCACATAAAAATCGATATTCATCTTGCCATTTCTCTAATTTTTCATTTACAGATTCATATAATTTAACTGATATTTTTAAACTGTCTTCGGGATGAATTTTATTAAACCACCATTGTAAATTATTTTCAATATTTTCTTTTTTATGACCAAATACAATTTCTATTCCTTCATTCCAAATAAATCCATTTGTTTTAATATTCCAATCCCAAATAGTATCATTAGTAGCCTTTGAAGCAATTTCATATAGCTCGTGTTTTTTCAACAAATCATCATATTTTTGTTCAAGTTGATCTATTTTAAATCTTACAATTGAAGCATTTCGTTTTTTTAAATAAGTAAAAACAAATAACGATCCAAGTGCTGTAAAAAAACCAACTGTTATAATAAATAAAAAGGATAAAAGATTAGGGAAAATAAAAGAAAATATAACTTGACTGATTACTGCCAATGCGAACGTACAGAAAAAATAAAATAGTGTAGAATTGTAATCATTTTCCATCATTCAAAAATAAATAAATAAAGGGTAAAACAAACCTTTTAAATTAAAAAAAACGAAATATTAAAATTTTTATTAAGATAAGTTACTAAAATGTAAACTATTATTTCAATACTAAAATATAGAAAAATTAATTGTACCTTTGCACCCATTAAAAATAACAGATGGAGTCTATTAGAAATATTGCAATTATTGCCCATGTCGATCACGGTAAAACTACTTTGGTTGACAAAATTATGTATCATTGTCAGCTTTTTCGTGAAAATGAAAATACAGGAGATTTAATTCTTGACAATAATGATTTAGAGAGAGAAAGAGGAATCACCATTACATCGAAAAATGTTTCGGTTGTTTACAAAGGAACAAAAATTAATATAATAGATACTCCAGGTCACGCTGATTTTGGAGGAGAAGTAGAGCGGGTTTTAAATATGGCAGACGGAGTTTGTTTGCTTGTAGATGCCTTTGAAGGTCCAATGCCACAAACTCGTTTTGTACTACAAAAAGCAATTGATTTAGGATTAAAACCTTGTGTGGTTATAAATAAGGTAGATAAAGAAAATTGTACACCAGAAGAAGTTCATGAAAAAGTATTCGATTTAATGTTTGAACTTGGTGCTGAAGAGTGGCAACTTGATTTTCCAACCGTTTACGGTTCAGCTAAAAATAACTGGATGTCAGATCATTGGGATAACATAACCGATAATGTCGAGGCTTTACTTGATATGGTTATAGCAAATGTTCCAGCTCCTAAAGTTTCTACTGGAACACCACAAATGTTAATTACCTCACTAGATTTTTCTTCATTTACAGGTCGAATTGCTATTGGTAGATTAGAAAGAGGAGTTTTAAAAGAAGGAATGCCCATTTCTTTAGTAAAAAGAGATGGTAAAGTTATCAAAACAAGGATAAAAGAGTTACATACTTTTGAAGGTCTTGGACGAAAAAAAGTTCAAGAGGTTATTGCTGGTGATATTTGTGCCATTGTAGGAGTTGAAGGATTTGAAATTGGCGATACTATTGCTGATTTCGAAAATCCTGAAGCATTACAAACCATAGCAATTGATGAACCAACAATGAGTATGTTGTTTACCATTAACGACTCACCGTTTTTTGGAAAAGAAGGAAAATTTGTTACTTCAAGACACATCAGAGACCGATTGACAAAAGAATTAGAAAAAAACCTTGCCATGAAAATGGGCGAGACTGATTCTGCCGATAAATTTATGGTTTTTGGACGTGGAGTATTACACTTGTCTGTTCTAATTGAGACCATGAGAAGAGAAGGATACGAATTACAAATAGGTCAGCCACAAGTTATTATCAAAGAGATTGATGGTAAAAAATGTGAGCCAATTGAAGAATTAACTATCGATTTACCAGAACATTTATCAGGTCGAGCTGTAGAATTTGTATCAATTCGAAAAGGTGAAATGCTCTCAATGGAAGGAAAAGGAGAGCGAATGATTGTAAAATTTAATATTCCTTCTCGTGGAATCATTGGATTGCGTAATCAGTTACTAACAGCTACAGCAGGTGAAGCAATTATGTCTCACCGATTTATAGGTTATGAACCTTACAAAGGAGATATTCCTGGAAGAAATAACGGTTCATTAATCTCAATGGAAAATGGAAAAGCAATCCCTTATTCAATTGATAAATTACAAGATAGAGGTTCATTTTTTGTAAATCCCAACGAGGAAATATATGAAGGTCAAGTAATTGGAGAAAATAGTCGGAGTGATGACATGTGTATCAATGTAACAAAAGCAAAAAAACAATCAAACGTGCGTTCTTCAGGAAATGACGAGAAAGCAAGAATTATTCCACCAATTAAGTTTTCATTAGAAGAAGCTTTAGAATATATTCAAAAAGATGAATATGTCGAAGTTACACCAAAATCTATTCGTTTAAGAAAGATTTATCTAAATGAAACAGATAGAAAACGTTACAAATTGTAATTTTTTCTGAAAAAATAAAAAACCACTAACGATACGATTGTTAGTGGTTTTTTTTATGTAAAAAAATAAATAATTTAACTACAATTAAAGGTAGATTTCTAAACAATTTCTAAAATTCTATTTGGATCATATCCAAAAAGTTGATGTTCTTTAATTAGTTCTGCAATTCCTTCTGGTAATAATTTTTCCCAACCTGGAATTCCTTTTGTGATCATTTTCAAAACTTCACGCGAAAATATTTCAAGATTTTTTTCGTCATAATCGGTCACATCAACAACTTTTCCGTTGAATTTGAAAAACTTATACAATTCTTTCATTCTAGGATGAACTTTTAAGTTTTCAGAATTAATTACCTCTTTATTTTCACCAAGCATTGGGTATAAATAGACTTTTAAATCACGATAAAATAATTTACCAAAAGCTTCCAGAATTCCTCCACTTAAATGACGGTAATACTTTTCGTCAAATATATCTACTAAATTATTTACACCCATTACAAGTCCCATTCGTGCTTTGGAATAATTTGAGAAATATTCAACAACTTTGTAATACTCTTGAAAATTTGATATCATTACCGTTTGTCCAAGCGAACACAACAGTTCAGCTCTATCCATAAAATCGCGCTCGTCTATTTCTCCTTCCGAGCGCAAGTTTGACAGCGTAATTTCGAATACTACAAACGTATTGTCTTTTTCAACTTTATTTTCCTCCAAAAACATTTTTAACGATTTCTCGTACATGTCAATGTTTACAGTAGTTACAGGCCTAAAACTTCCTCTTAAAGCCAAGATATTTTTTTTGTATAAAACGGCAGCTGGTAAAATGTTATGTCCATCTGGGCTGAACATTACCGCATCGGTCATTCCATTTTTTACTAACTGCAAACTCATCAAACGGTTATCAACATTTGCAAATCGTGGACCCGAAAAGTTGATAGTATCTATTTCAATTTGATCTTTATCCAAATGATCATATAAATATCGAAGTAATTTTTTTGGATCGTTATATTTGTAGAAAGCGCCATAAATAAGATTTACTCCCAGAATTCCTAATGTTTCCTGTTGTAATCGAGCATCAGTTTCTTTAAAACGGATGTGGATTGCGATTTCATTATAATCTTCGTCTGGTTCAATTTGGTATCGAATTCCAACCCAACCGTGACCCTTAAATTGTTTAGCAAAATCGATAGTAGCAACAGTATTTGCGTAACTAAAAAACATTTTATTAGGATGTTTAGTTCTATCGAGTCGTTTTTCGATTAATTCTACTTCATGCGAAAGCATTTTTTTTAATCGACTTTCGGTTACATAGCGACCATCTTCTTCAATTCCATAAATAGCATCACTAAAGTCTTTATCATAGGCTGACATGGCTTTTGCAATGGTTCCAGAAGAACCTCCTGATCTAAAAAAATGCCTAACAGTTTCTTGTCCGGCACCAATTTCTGCAAAAGTTCCATAAATATGTTCGTTCAAATTGATTCGTAAAGCCTTGTCCTTAATAGAAGGAATTTGTTCAATAACTTTATCGCCTTTCAACTTTATGTCTAATCCAGAATTTGCCATAAGATTATTATATACTTGCAAAGTTAGTAAAATGAAACTTTTATAAAAGATAAATGTTGCTAATTTTGTTTAAATATAGCTATCTTTAATTTATAATTTTTCAATATCAAATATCGTGCTACAATGACAATATATTTTCTAGGAACTGGAACTTCGCAAGGTATTCCTGTAATAGGAAGCAAGCATCCGGTTTGTTTGAGTGCTGACTTTAAAGATAAGCGTTTGCGGGTTTCTATTTGGGTTTATGATGACCAAAACTCATTTGTAATAGATTGCGGTCCAGATTTTAGACAACAAATGCTTAACGCTAATTGTACAAAAATAGATGCTGTATTGTTTACTCATGAGCATGCAGATCATACGGCAGGTTTAGATGATATTAGACCATTTAATTTTTATCAAGGGGAAATTCCCATTTATGGACATACACGAGTTTTAGAAAATCTTAAGCGAAGGTTTGATTATGTTTTTGAAACAGAAAATAAATATCCTGGTGCACCAGCAGTAAAAGCGGTTGAAGTTACTAATAATCAATCTTTTTACATAGGTTCAAAAAAAGTAGTTCCCATAAATGCAATGCATGGCAATCTTCAAGTTTTTGGTTACCGAATAGATGATTTTGCCTATTTGACAGATGTAAAAACTATCGAAAAAGAAGAAATTGAAAAGCTCAAAAACTTAAAAGTATTGGTTATTAATGCCTTGAGAGACGAACCGCATCATTCTCATTTTAGTTTGCAAGAAGCTTTAGATTTTGTAACTTTGGTTCAACCTCAAAAAACTTTTTTTACACATATAAGTCATGTATTGGGTTTTCATGAAGAGGTTCAAAAAAAGTTGCCTGAAAATGTTTTTTTGGCATATGATAATTTACAAATTACACTTTAATTTAGTTACCATGAAAAAATCATTATTTCTGTATCTTTTTATACTCGCTGGATTATTTAATGTTTTTACTTATATGTATTATAGTAAAGCACTTGAATTTGAGCAGAAGAAATATACAAAAACTGCTGACTTTGATAAAAAAGTAACCGATTCTCTTACAAATTTAATGGCTGATGCAAATTATTTTTCTTTGGAAAATAACGATTATGCTAGAGATTATTTCGAGAAATATGAAATCAAATCTTTGATACCAAAAATTAGTGAGGCTTTGTTATCTTATAATGATGATCCTAAAGGAAATAAATATATTGGTCAAGAAACTTTAGGAACACAAAAATTTATAATTAATAAATTAAAAATCCTAAATCATCGTTGGATTGTTGCCGATTATAGTGATGGAACTTACTGGGGAAACGTTTTTATAAAATATTTCTTAAATGATGACGGAACATTTACGTTTATTACACAAGACACATTTTTATTTCCAAAGCAACAATACTAATTAAAATTTACAAATCATGATTAAAAATGCTACTTTAATAGTACTTTTTATTACACTATTTTCTTGTAAACCTAATGTTAAAGAACGGCAAGCGAGTTCAAAAGCAAATCAACCAAAAGACTCTGCTATCGCAAATGTTGATAAAGATAAAAATGGATGTTTGGCTTCGGCAGGATATATTTGGTCAAAAGTGAATAAAGAATGTGTTCCAGTTTACACTGGAATCCAGTTAAATCCTACAGATAATATTGAAAATGAGGATGAAACTTTAAGTGCTTTTGTACTTTTTGGTGAAGATGGAAATCAAGCGGAGGTTTTTTTACCAAATCAACAATCCATTATTTTGACCAGAAATTCAAAAGATAAACCTTGGGTTTTAAACGATTACCAATTAATTTCATCAAATGGATATGTGCTTAAAAAAGGTGCTGTAACTTTATTTTCGGGCGATGGCGAGTTGGGAAAAAAAGCCACTCATGATGAACCAACTGAAGATTAATAAATCTTTTAATTGTATTCTTTTTTAATTCGGTCCAAGTCGCGTTTTGTATCTTGTTCTTTTAAAGATTCGCGTTTATCATAGGTTTTTTTACCGCGACACAAACCAATTTCAAGTTTTGCTAAACCTTTTTCGTTTGTAAATAAACGCAAGGGAACTATAGTTAATCCTTTAGTTTCAACACTTTTAGATAATGATTTTAATTCACGTTTGTTCAATAGAAGTTTGCGTTCGCTTCTAGCTTTATGATTGAATTGATTTCCAAAAGCATATTCTTCGATTGAGGTGTTGATAGCAAAAAGTTCGTCGGTATCATTAAATTCGCAAAAACTCTCGGTAATATTTGCTTTTCCGAGTCGGATGGATTTTATTTCGGTGCCTGTTAAAACTATTCCAGCCGAGTATGTTTCGAGTATTTCATAATCGAATCGGGCTTTTTTATTGAGAATGTTTGCAGTTTTAATCATGGATTGCAAATGTAGTAAAATGAAATCAAAATAGCATAAATTTGCATAATGGAAAATCAACAAAAAAACAATCCGCTTCATGGTATTACGCTTCAAAAAATGCTTGAAGATTTGATTGATTTTTATGGTTTTGATACTTTGGGTGAGTTTGTGAAAATTAAATGTTTTACAGAAAATCCATCTTTAAAATCGAGTTTAACTTTTTTGAGAAAAACGGATTGGGCACGCATTAAAGTTGAAAATTTATATATCAAAACGTTGCCAAAACTTAATAAATAATCAATTCAAATGGTTATTAGCCCTGATCGAGGCATTGTTGGAGCTCTCATTTTGTCTCGTTTTTAAAAACTAGACAAAATGAAGCGACTGTCGAGAGCAGGAATTCCCATTGTAGATAAATTACTGTCCATTTGCTCCAAAAAAAGGGTTACATTCTATCAGGCACTTCTATTCCTAGTAAGCTAAAAGCCAATTTAATAGTGCTTGCAACTTTGCTTGATAACTGCACCCGAAACACTTTTTTGATAGGATTTTCTTCACCAAGTATGGAAACAGTTTGATAGAACGAGTTGTATTCTTTCACCAAATCGTAGGTGTAATTTGCAACAAGTGCCGGACTGTGATGGGTTGCGGCGCTTTGAATAATTTCGGGAAAAAGAGCAATTTGCTTTATTAATTCTTTTTCTTTTAGGTGAAGCTCCACAACTGCGGTTGGTTTTGCAAAATCGAAATTTGCTTTTCGCAAAATAGATCGAATTCGGGCGAAAGTATATTGAATAAAAGGTCCAGTGTTTCCAGCAAAATCGACTGATTCCTCTGGGTTAAAAAGAATTTGCTTTTTAGGATCTACTTTCAGAATGTAATATTTTAGTGCGCCAAGACCAATTGTTTTATACAATTTTTGTTTTTCGGATGCTGAATAGTCTTCGAGTTTGCCAAGTTCAGAGGCTATTTTTGCTGCAGTTGCTGTCATTTCGGTCATTAAATCGTCAGCATCAACTACATTTCCTTCTCGCGATTTCATTTTTCCTGATGGTAATTCCACCATTCCATAAGATAAATGGTACAAACTTTTTGCCCATTCGAATCCTAATTTTTTTAAGATTAAAAATAATACTTTAAAATGGTAATCTTGTTCGTTTCCAACGGTGTAAACCATACCAGTGACATCAGGAAAATCTTTTACACGTTGGATTGCAGTTCCAATATCTTGTGTCATGTAAACTGCTGTGCCGTCGGAACGTAAGACTATTTTTCGGTCTAATCCATCTTCTGTTAAATCGATCCAAACGGAGCCATCGGGATCTTTTTCAAAAATTCCTTTTTCAAGCCCAAGTTTTACTACTTCTTTTCCTAATAAATAGGTATTGCTTTCAAAGTATTTAGAATCAAAATCGACTCCTAAATTTTTGTAAGTTTCATCAAAGCCATCATAAACCCATTGATTCATTTTTTTCCAAAGGGAGATTATTTCTGGTTTTCCAGCTTCCCAGTCTAGTAGCATTTGTTGTGCTTCGATGATAATTGGTGCTTGCTTTTTGGCTTCGTCTTCGGTTCTTCCTTGTGTAATTAAATCTTGAATTTGAATTTTATATTCTTTATCGAAAGCAACATAATAATTTCCTACCAATTTGTCACCTTTTAAACCTGAAGTTTCTGGAGTTTCACCATTACCAAATTTTAGCCAAGCCAACATTGATTTGCAAATGTGAATTCCTCTGTCGTTTATGATTTGAGTTTTATAAACATTTTTGCCAGAAGCTTTAATAATTTCTGCTACTGAATATCCAAGTAAATTATTTCGAACATGTCCCAAATGTAGCGGTTTGTTGGTGTTTGGCGAAGAATATTCTACCATGATGGCATCGTTTGAAACACTTTCTGTTACAAATCCAAAATTTTGAATGTTTATAATTGAATTAAAATAATCGATGTAAAACGTATCTGAAATTACAATATTTAAGAAACCAGCAACGACATTAAATTTTTCAACTTCAATACAATTTTCAACCAAATATGTTCCGATTTTTGTACCTATTTCAACTGGATTTAGCTTTGCTGGATTAGACATTGCCTCAGGTTCTTTTATAAGTTTTAATAACGGAAAAATAACTATGGTAATATCACCTTCAAAATCTTTGCGAGTAGTTTGAAATTCAACATTTTCTATTGTAACAGTAAACAATTCTTGTACTGCTCTAATTACGCTTTGACTTAAATTTTTTTGTACTGACATTGTAAAGTTTATTAGCGCACAAAGATATATTTTATTGATAAAAACCGAGTATTCTTTTTTGTTATAAGTCAGGCACTTATTATTTAATATTTATAAAATAAATCTTTGTAAGATATTTTTACGTATTTGAATTAAATAACGTCAATCATCGATTTTATTTGCATTTAATCGATTTAAATTATAATATTGTTTATTCAAAATTAGCAGTTATGAAAAATTATCATCTGTTTATACTTTTCATTGGTACTCTAAATTGTTTTTCCCAAGCTATTACTGTAGATACAAATACTTATACAGTTCCACAATTAGTAAATAATGTTTTAATAAATTCTCCTTGTATCAATGCTACAAATATTACTTGGAGTACAGGAACAAATTTTGGTTCGACAAATGGAATAGGATATTTCCAGAGTAATAATCCAAATTTTCCAATGCAAAGTGGGGTAATTTTGAGTACAGGTAATGTGCAACTTGCACCTGGACCAAATACAACTATGCAATCCTCTGGAAATGCTGCTTGGACTGGAGATGCATCTTTAGAGGCGACATTAGCGGTATCTGGTATAATGATGACCTCTGCAAATGCTACGGTTTTGCAATTTGATTTTGTTCCTTTATCTCCTCATTTTGATTTTGATTTTTTGTTTGCATCAGAAGAATATGGAAATTATCAATGTCAATTTTCAGATGCTTTTGCTTTTTTATTGACTAATTTAAATACAGGAGTTACTACAAATTTGGCAGTTGTTCCAGGTTCAAACTCGCCAATATCAGTTGTTACAATTCGTGATTTTTTATACAATTCTAATTGTCCTTCTGTAAATCAACAATATTTTGGTTCCTATAATGGTGGTTCAAATGCTTCAAGTGCTGCAATAAATTTTAATGGACAAACTAAGGTTTTAAATGCATCGGCAAATTTAGTTCCCAATGTACCTTATGAAATTAAATTGGTAATTGCTGATAGAGGTGATTATCAATCGGATTCCGCTATATTTTTATCATCAAATAGTTTTAACATTGGTCAAGATGTTTTAGGACCAGATTTAACTGTGGCCAGTAATACTGCAATTTGTAGCGGACAAACTACGTTGATAAATTCAGGTTTAGATCCTTCTATGTACACTTTTGTATGGAAAAAAGATGGAGCTATTATTTCAGGTCAAAATGGACCAATACTAACTGTATCTCAACCTGGGAATTATCAGTTATCATACACTAATATTGCATTTAATTGTCAAAATATAACAGATTCGGTTATTGTAGAATATCTGCCAAATTTTACTACAGCAAATCCCCGTGATTTATACAAATGTAATACCAGTCAAAGCTCTTATTCTTATGATTTATCAGTTAATACTACATTAATAAATACAGGAGTAAATCCGCCTTATACTATATCATATTTTACAACTTTGGCCGATGCAAATAATAATATAAATGCTATTCCAACCACATTTTCAAGTGCTGGAAACCAAACTATTTATGTAAGAATTAATAACCCTAATACTTCTTGTTATTTGGTAAAATCGTTTCAATTAAAGCTAGCTACTTCTCCTTTTGCAAATCAGCCTGCAACGTATACACAGTGTGCAAATGATGTTGTAACTGGAATTGCAACTTTTACTTTAAATTCGTTAAATGCACAAGTTTTAGCGGGTCAAAATATTGGAATCTACAATGTTACTTACTATACAACTTTAGCTGATGCAAATGCAGGTACTAATCCATTACCAAATAATTTTGATTCTACAGGAACGACTGTTTATCCAAAAGTTAGATTAATAGATGACTCCACTTGTTTCAGCGTTACAACTGCATTACTAAACGTTTCACCTTTACCATTAGTAGATCATTTAGATGATGTAATTACGTGTACCGATTATATTTTGCAACCCTTAAATAATGGTAATTATTTTACTGGTTCAAATGGAACTGGAACGCCACTTTTTGCAGGCGATGTAATATCAGTAACTACTACGATTTATATATTTAATATTACCAACACAACTCCAAGTTGTCCCAACGAAACTAATTTTAGAGTTATAATTATTAAACCATCGGAGTTTTCAATTTCGTCTGGTGTTTATTGTAATAGTTATGCATTGCCAACGATGCAATTTGGAGAGTATAGAACTGCGCCAAATGGTGGTGGTACCGTTATTCCAAATGGTACCGTTTTAACTACATCGCAAACAGTTTATTACTATTTTCAGTCACTTGTACCTCCATTTTGTGTGATCGATTTATCATTTGATATTCAAATAGTTCAATCGCAAGAAGTTGTTACTTTCACAAATCAGTTTGATTGCAATACTTTTATTTTACAGCCATTATCATTTGGAAATTATTTTGATGAACCAAATGGAACCGGAAATCAAATTCCCGCAGGAACAAATATTAACTCGAGTACCACAATGTATATCCATGGAGCAGTGGGAACTTGTGTTAGCGATTCCCAATTTCAAATTGTTGTGGGTTTAAATTTTCCAACTGATGTAACTGAATGTGTTCAATATGTTTTGCCCCAATTGGTTGTAGGAAATTATTATACTGGACCAATGGGAACTGGAACACAAATTCCCGCTGGAACTGCTATCACTTCAAGTCAAACAATTTATGTTTATGCTGTAAGTCAGTCGCAACCTAATTGTACTGATAATTATCATTTTCAAGTGACTATAAAACTTCCATTTTTAACGCCACCAGCAGTAACTACTGGATGTGAAAATTATACTTTACCACCGCTAAATGCTGGAAATTATTACACACAAGCAGGAGGAACTGGAACTATGTTACAGCCAAATGATATTTTAACTACTTCTCAAACGGTTTACATTTATATAAATGATAACAATGGTTGTAAAAACGATTTACCTTTTCAGGTTACCATAAATCAAAGACCTGTAATTGATTCCAGATCGTTAATTGATACTTGTGACCAGTATACTTTAACCAATTTAATGAATGGTAATTATTACACTGGTCCAAATGGAACTGGAACTATGATGGCTGGTGGAACGGTTTTAACTACATCGCAATTAGTTTATATTTTTGCATCCGATAATGGTTGTACTGCAGAAACTAGTTTTCAATTGAATATATTTTCAATTTCAGCTCAACAAATGCCTAATGTTTCCAAGTGTGACAGTTATATTTTACCATCACTAACTGGAAATAATAAATATTATACTCAATCTGGAGGTCCTAATGGAACTGGAAGTGAAATTCCAGTTGGAACTATCATGACTTCAAGCCAAACAGTTTTTATATATGTAGAATCTGGCGGAAGAATAAATTGTTCTAATCAATCTTCATTTTTGGTTACAATAATCCCAACACCTGTTGTTGCACCTTTTCCAAATGTATTTACTTGCGAAAGTTATACTTTACCACAGCTAACAGTTGGTAATTATTATACTCAACCTAACAAAGCAGGGACACAATTAAATGCCGGATCTGTTATAACAACTAACCAAACATTATATATTTATGCTGAAACAGGTTCTACACCAAATTGTTTTGATGAAAAAAGTTTTTCAATAACTTTATATAACGTTGATCAATTATCAAATGTAACAACCTGCGATACTTATATTTTACCAACATTATCAGTCGGAAATTATTACAATGGGCCTAATGGAACTGGAGGAATGTTAACCGCTGGAAGTATAATTTCAAGCTCAAAAATGATTTATATTTTCGGTAATTCAGGATATAACCCAAATTGTACAGATGAAACTTTATTTACTGTGACAATAATTCCTAAACCTTTTGCCAATACTGTTCCAATAATTTTAACAACAGTATGCGATTCAGATAGTACTAATGATGGAATTACAAATTTCAACTTAGTACCGCTTTCGTCTACAGTTTTAGGAAATCAAATAGGCTCTGAATTTAGTGTGAGTTATTTTGGAAATTTTAATGATGCTAATTCCAATATTAATGCTATTACAACTACTACAAATGCTATTGTTTATGTAAGAGTTAGTAATTCACTTGCTCCAAACTGTTATGATATAAAACCAATTTCGATTTTTGTAAATAAACTACCGGAACCAATTTTGAAAAACGGAATTATTTGCGTTGATAGTAAAACCGGCACGCTTTTAAATCCGTATCTTTTAACAAGTGGATTATCAGCAACTTCATATACATTTCAATGGTTTAATGCTCAGGGACAAGTTGTTGGGACATCAAATAATTATCTTGTAAATACAGCAGGAACTTATAGTTTAATAGCAACAAGTAATGCAACAGGATGTTCTTCTGCCCAAGTTTTTGCAACTGTAAATCAGTCTGAGCCAGCGGTTGTAGCTTATTCAATTAACGAAGATTTTGCTGGTGACCAATCGGTAACAATCCAAGCTACGGGAACTGGTGGAGATTATGAATATCAACTTGATAATTTGCCTTTTCAGGATAGTGCAATTTTTAACAATGTAGTTTCTGGAATTCATGTCATTACAGTTCGAGATAAAAATGGTTGCGGCGCAACTACGACCGAAGCTATTGTAGTAAATTATCCTCATTATTTTACACCAAATGGCGATGGAATAAACGATACTTGGAATATTGTTGACTTAGCCCATCAGCAAATAGCTAACATCTATATTTTTGACCGATATGGAAAAATATTAAAAAATATAAAACCATCGGGTCAAGGTTGGGATGGAATATATAATAATCAATTAATGATTTCCGACGATTATTGGTTTTCAATAACCTATATAAAAAATGGAGAATCTAAAGAATTTAAAGCCCATTTTGCTTTAAAACGTTAAAGCCTTTTTTGCCCCACAGAAAAGCGAATATTTGAACCTCAAAAAACCTCGAAGTGCAATTCGGGGTTTTTATTTTTTACAATTTTTATTTCATTTTAATTAATTTAAGGTACTAACAACACAAAAACAATTTAATCTATCTTTGCAACTTTAAAAAATTAAAACATTTTAACTTAAGAATTTTAAAATTTAGATGATTACAGTAAACGATATTTCCGTAAATTTTGGCGGAACAACTTTATTTAGCGATGTTTCTTTTGCAATAAATGAAAACGATAAAATTGCATTAATGGGAAAAAATGGTGCTGGCAAATCTACACTGTTAAAAATAATTGCTGGTCAAGCCAAACCATCAACTGGAAATATTTCAGCT
>JACMPO010000172.1 GCA_014377455.1 Flavobacterium sp. | reverse complement strand
GAAGCTCTAGACTATAAAACCCCACTTTTGAGAGCATTAAATGCCGTTGATGAAGCCGCTACTGACATTTGTAAATATTTTGATAAAAATGTTAAAAAAGTAACCGCAACTTTAGGTTGGGAACAAGAATATTTTTTAGTAGACGCATCTTTGGCTAATTCTAGACCAGATTTAGTAATGACAGGACGAACATTATTAGGACATACTTCTGCAAAAGGACAACAACTTGATGATCATTATTTTGGTTCAATTCCCTCTCGAGCCTTAAACTATATGAGAGAACTTGAAGAAGAATGTATGTTACTAGGAATTCCAGTAAAAACGCGTCATAATGAAGTTGCACCCAATCAATTTGAGTTAGCTCCTATCTTTGAAGAAACAAATTTAGCAGTCGATCACAACTCACTATTAATGGATGTTATGTCAAAAGTAGGTGAACGTCATGATTTTAAAGTATTGTTTCATGAAAAACCTTTTCAAGGTGTCAATGGGTCAGGGAAACATAATAACTGGTCAATGGCAACTGATACTGGTATAAATTTATTATCGCCAGGAAAAACACCTATGAGTAATTTGCAATTTTTATCCTTTTTTATCAATACCATAAAAGCGGTTAACGATTATGAAGAATTGTTAAGAGCCTCAATAGCAACGGCTAGTAATGATCACCGACTTGGAGCAAATGAAGCACCACCAGCAATAATATCAGTATTTATTGGGGCACAATTAACAAAGGTTTTAGCAGAACTAGAAGGTGTTTCTAACGGTAAATTATCTCCCGAAGAAAAAACCGATTTAAAACTGAATGTAGTCGGAAAAATTCCAGACGTAATGTTAGATAATACCGACAGAAATAGAACTTCACCATTTGCATTTACTGGAAATAAATTTGAATTCAGAGCCGTAGGATCATCGGCAAATTGTGCTAATGCAATGACTACATTAAATTCTATCGTAGCTAAACAATTAAAGGATTTTAAAAAAGAGGTAGATTCTTTAATAGAAAAAAAGGATTTGAAAAAAGATGAAGCCATTTTTAATGTGTTGAGAGAATATATAAAAGGCACTAAAAACATCCTTTTTGAAGGAGATGGTTACAGCGAAGCATGGGAAAAAGAAGCCAAAAAACGTGGATTGAGTAACCATAAAACTACGCCTACAGCTTTAAAAGCAAAGGTTTCTAAAAAAGCATTAGATTTATTTAAGGAATTGAATGTAATGAATCACATAGAAGTGGAAGCAAGATATGAAATTGAGCTAGAAGAATACACTAAAAAAATTCAAATTGAAGGAAGGGTTTTAGGAGATATTGCTCGTAATCATGTAATTCCAACGGCTATTCGTTATCAAAATACGCTTATTGAAAATGTGCGCGGTTTAAAAGATATTTTCGGAAAAGATTTTGAAAAAATTGCTAAAGAGCAAATATCAATCATCAAAGAAATTTCAGAACATATTGAAGGAATTAATAGCAAAGTTGAGCACATGACTGATGCTCGTAAAAAAGCAAATGCACTTACCGATGCTCAAAAAATGGCTGAAATGTATTGTGATAAAGTAAAACCTTACTTTGATGAAATAAGAATACACTGCGACAAACTAGAACTTATAGTTGATGACGAAATTTGGACGTTGACTAAATACCGTGAATTGCTGTTTACGAGATAGATTTGAGTCGAAAGTGTAAAGTCGAAAGTCATAAAGTCAAAAAACCTGCTTGATAAAAGCAGGTTTTTTTTGTAAATTTGTTAAAAAAATATAGATATGGAATTAGTATATTCTAAAATAAAATTAAGCAATCCACGAAAACCTGATTTAAGACCAATTGAAGTAACTTCATTAGTTGATTCGGGTGCAATTCATTTGTGTATTCCTGAATCCATAGCCTTTCAATTAGAATTAGATACGCAGGAATTTAGAAATGTTCAAACAGCCGACGAAAAAATTCATTCATTACCTTATGTTGGACCAATTCGTGTAGATTTTGAAAATAGATTTTGTTTTGTAGGAGCCATGGTTATTGGAAATGAAACACTTCTTGGTGCGGTGCCAATGGAAGATATGGATTTAATTATCCATCCGGCAAAACAAACGTTAACTGTAAATCCAATGTCACCAAATAAACCTTTATATAAAATAAAATAATAGTATTTATTTGCAACTTTTAAAATGATTTACCAAATAGCATTAAAAAATAAAAAATAGACTAAAAATAATAGACTGAACCTGCTTGATAAAAGCAGGTTTTTTTTGTTTTATAATTTGATTTTTAAATGTAAAGAGGTCTTAATTTTAGTCAGAATATAATTTTATTCCCTAAAAGTAACTATAAAATTAATAAAAGTATCTTCCGTATAAAGCAAAGTATCTTCCGTATAAAGCAAAATATCTTAAGAATAAAGTAAAATATCTTCAAAGTTCATCAAAGTATCTTCAGAATTTATAAAAGTGGCTTCGTATACCATAAAAGTAGTATCTTACGCCATAAAAGTATCATTTACTTAAATTTGAACCTTAAATTTATTATTTTTGTTAAAAATAAATTCCATTAGAACCATGAAAAAAAGCCAACACACCATCAATACAGGAATCATCATTAAAAATTTGATGAAAGAATTGAATTTATCCAATACCGCAATTCAAACAGAGATAGGCAGAAAAGGAAATGCCATGTATAAATACTATAGAAACGAAAGCATACAAACCGATATTTTGATTGATTTGTGCTATGCCATGAAGTATAATATTTTTCAAGTAGTAGCAAATCAGTTGCCTACTGAATTTAGAAATATCAATACAGAAACGCAAAAAGCAGCACAAGAACTTCGCATTGCCGAACTTGAAGAAGAAAATAAAATCTTGAAAGCACAATTGGATATCGTGATGAAGTTGAAGGGATAGGGAGGTTTGAAAAAAGCACTTATGCGATTAAAACCAAAATATGTTTTATAGACTTAAACTTTCATCGCTACAAAAAATATTTTCCATAACTTCGTTAAATGAATATGAACAAACTAGTACTTTACACGTTGCTTATGCTTTGTTTTCAATTGGCAAAAGCGCAAGAACAATTCTCTGTTTTTTTTAACAGCAATAAATATGATGTTTCAAAAACAGAAAATAAAAAACTTCAAGATTGGATAATTGCAAATAAAGATGTCAAAATTGTTGCTATCAACGGGTATACTGACAAGGATGGAAGCAATGGATATAATGATTCGTTAGCAAAAAAAAGAGTTGATTTTATTTTAAACCAAACAAAAAATAAAGTTAAAATTCGAGACGATTTTAAAACAAGAAGTTTTGGCGAAAATTTTAACCAAAATAAAGATAAAGCTCAAAACCGAAAGGTGACTATTTATTATATTCTTTCAAAAGATTTAGCAAGAGAAGATGAAATTTTAGGAATAAGCCGGAGCAAAGCCGAACTAAGCGAAGCTAAACCAAAAGTAATACAACCCATTTTAGCTGAGGAAATTGCACCTATTGAAGAAGAAGCCATGAATTTTCCTGAAAACGCTACACTACAGGAAAAAATTCAACTCTCACAAAAGGGAACATTAATACGACTAAAAGACATTAATTTTTATGTAAGTACATTTGCTATAATGCCTACGTCTAAGCGTTCGATTGACGAACTCATCTATGTAATGAATAAATTTCCAAAACTTAAAATAGAAATTCAAGGCCATATATGCTGTGTCAATAATGATGCTAAAAACCTGTCGTTAGAACGTGCCCGACAAGTAAAGCGAATTTTAATGTCGGAAGGAATATTTGAAAAAAGAGTTTTAGTAAAAGGATTTGGAGTGTCAAAACCTAAATTTCCCATCCCAGAAAAAAGCGAATTTGAAGCCGCACGAAACAGAAGAGTTGAAATCATGATTTTAGAAAAATAAAGTAATGAAAAAGATAATTTTCACATTTATTTTTTTTCAAATGTCATTTATCAATTTTGCTCAAGATAAACTAGAAGTTTATTTCGATTTTGATAAATCAGAACTAAATTATAGTGCTTTAAAAAAAATAAATTCGTGGATTGCGACTGGTAAAAATTACGAAATTGTGAAACTTTACGGATTTTGTGATTCAAAAGGTAGCAATACCTACAATGATACTTTAGCACTTAAAAGGGTAAATGCAGTTTATAATTTTTTAATAACAAATCAAATAAAAGTTACTAAAAACATTGAAATAAGAGGTTTTGGTGAAGATTTTGAGCAATCAAAAGTACAAAGCGAAAATAGAAGAGTTACCTTAATATACCAAGAAAAAAATGAAAGTGTTTTACCTAAAAGTTCAGAAGAATTACTGAAAGTTCAAGTAAAAAATTCTAAAAAAGGCGACTTGATAAAACTTGATAATATATATTTTTTTAATAATTCAGCTAAAATTGTACCAAAATCTGAGTCAGTATTTTACGATTTATTGTGCGTCATGGTTGATAACCCAAAATTAAAAGTAGAAATTCAAGGACATATTTGTTGTAAAAAAACATCCGATTTTGATTCAGTTTCAACTGCAAGAGCAAGAGCTATTTATAATTTTTTGATACAAAACAAAATAAATCGCAATCGATTATCTTTTAAAGGCTATGGAGTTTCAAGACCAGTACATCCAATTCCCGAAAAGAACGCGACCGAGGAAGACGAAAACCGCCGAGTAGAATTATTGATACTTGAAAATTAAAATTCTAAAATTCTCTATTCACATCAAAAGCTTCAAGATAATCTGCTACACGTTTTACAAAACTTCCACCAAGCGCACCATCTACAACTCTATGGACATAACTGTGTGACAAGAACATATAGATAGACTTAAAAAGTTATTCTTTTTTGAATTATTCTTTTATTAATTTGAAAGTTTGAGTTGTTTGCTGGTCGGTGATTTTTAAAAAATAATTTCCTTTAGATAGATTACTATTAATTGAAAAATTGAAATTGTTGGTGTTTTCTGTAGTGAAATTAGAAATTTTTCTACCGCTTATGTCATACAATTCTATAGTTACCAAAGATAAATTAATGTCTTTGGTGCTTATTGTTATTGAATCTGAAAATGGATTTGGGGAGATATAAAATTTATTTTTTTCAAATGAATTGGTAGATAAATTGTCAATTTCTAATCTAGCTAAACAGCCAACGCCACTTGCAGAACTAGTAAGGTTAATTGCTCCACTACATACTATTTTACCATCATTTTGAATTAAAAAAGAATAACCAACTGCACTAGAACTATTAAAACTGACTGTTTTATAACCTATTGTATTAAAGGTAGAATCAATAGTGCCATCAATATTAAATCTAATTAATAAAAAATCTGCACTTGTATTGGTTGAATTAGGTGTTGCACCAAAACAAATTATTTTACCATCTGCTTGAATGCTTAAATCATGAACTATATCAAATGTATTTGTGGCATCTCGATTAGTTAAAACAATACCATTGTTTCCAAAACTTGTATCAAAATTCCCATTTGCCAAAAGTTTAACTAAAGGAATATTTGTAAGTTGATTAGTTCCAACTGTATAATCATGCTCTCCAGTAGCAATAATTTTATCATCGGTGGTAATTTTCAAATTATCCAAATAAGAAGCGCCTCCAAAGTCGACAACTTTTTGTCCATTATTGCCAAAACTTGTGTCTAGAGTACCATTGGAATTTAAACAAATAAAACCAAAATTACTATTATTGTTACTAGATTCATTGACATTTGTAGTTGCGCCTAAAATTATCTTGCCTAAAGAATTGATTTTAATGGCACTTACTTCATCACTAGATAATCCATTAGAGAACGGAATAGTAGTTGTACCAAAATTATAAGTAAACTTACCATTAGTAGCAAAAGAAGTGTCAAGCAAACTATTGGACAAGTATCTTACAATCGCTAGATCATAATTTGGATAATGAGCACTTCCTGCAACCAAAATTTTTCCATCATTTTGAATTTCTACAGTTCTTGAGGTTTCTCCGTTTATTGAACCAAAATCAGTTATTGCATATCCATTTACTCCAAATGTAGTGTCTAAAGTTCCATTTATATTATACCTAGCTGTAGAAAAATCAGTATTAGTAGTGCTTGCGCCAGTAGAAGAAGTATAATTTCCTGTAACAATTATTTTATCGTCACTTTGTATTTTGATCATATTACTCCCTCCTGTTTCAGAAAACAGTACAGAATTCACAAATCCGTTGGTTCCATAAGTAGTGTCAATAGCTCCATTTGTATTCAATCTTAAAACTCCGAAATTTTCGTAATCGGTAGTTGATGTAGTGCTTGGCAAATAGCCTACCGCAATAATTTTACCGTCCGTTTGAATAGCTATTGATTGATAAGTGTAAGTGTACATT
>JACMPO010000171.1 GCA_014377455.1 Flavobacterium sp. | reverse complement strand
TTTTGAAGCCAGTAATGGGAATGAATTGATTTCTTTTCTTCAAAGTAATAAAAATAATCACCCTGATATTATCATCATGGATTTAAAAATGCCCGGAATAAATGGTGTTGAGGCAACTAAAATTATACATACCGAGTTTCCCGAGTTAAAAATTATTGCATTGACGAGCTATAATTCTAAATCTTTTGTTGCGAATATGATTGATGTAGGTGCTGTTTCGTACTTGATAAAGAGCGCGACGCCCCATGAATTTCTTACAACGATAAATGAAGTTGCGGAAAAAGGGTTTTATTATACGGATCATGTAATGAAAATCATTCAGGCGGACATGTTGACTTCTAAAAAAACAAAAAGCATATTAGATACTAATTTTCTAACCGCTCGGGAAATTGAAGTGCTTAAACTTATTTGTTCCCAAAAGAGTACAGTTGAAATTGCAGATTCTCTTTTTATTAGTCCAAGAACGGTTGAAGGACATCGAAATAATTTGTTGTTGAAGACAGAATCTAGAAATATTGCAGGCTTAGTTGTCTACGCAGTTCAAAATGAAATTATGCTGCTTGATGTGTAAGATTGCTTTTAATTTGAAAACTAAGCATAATAGAATTTTTGGTTAATAGTGATTTCTGGCGTTTTTAACTATTTTTGAACTGAAGCGTGTAGCCTTTCATGTCTTTTTCTAAAGTCGTTTGCAACAATTCTTTAACGGAACTCATGCCTCCAAAATCTTGATAATAGGAAAATAGAAATTTTGAGGTTGTGATTAATTTTAAATCGGTATCGAAATGGGTCTCAGATTTGATCACTTTTTTCGTAATTTTTTGGAGTTGTTCATTGATAATTTCACTCTCATAATAATCAATTGTTGGATTTTTTAAACAAATACTTTTTAACGCAAAATGGATTCTGTAATCCAACTCTTTTACTGCCAGTGTTTTTATAAAATCAGAGTAAAATGGATTGGTAATGTATCCAAAACCCATTTTAAATTTAGTCTTCCTTAAAATTCCGTGCTCAATATCGTTTAATGAAAGTAAAGAATGAGCAATTTTTATTCTTTTCAGTGTGAAAATGGCGTCACGATCTTCCGTATCTTTTGAGATGATATGAAAAAATGCATTGTAAATATTTATCCAAAATGTTTTTCTCAAATCATTAGTATCGAGACTTTTCTCCAATTTGGCTTGTCGGATATAGAAAAGCTGTCTCCTGAGCAATGTCGAATCTCCTTCGAATTTTGCTATGGAGAGAATTTCCTCTGATAAAGTGGTATAATAATTTTTCAAAATGATTTATTTACAATATTTTTTTAATAATCTACAAACGAAGATGTTGGAAACAAAGCATGTAAAAAATTAAAATGAGAATTACTAATAGACATAATCCTATTTTTTTCAATAAATTCATTAAATTAAACGGGTCATTGCTTTCATTTGGATTCATTACTAAATTTTTCATTATGATTGCTTAAGTGATGTCTGCGAATTTAGGATTAAGATTTAGTTTGGTTATGCGTATTTTTACGTGTTTTATTAAAAAAGGCAATTTTTGTAATTCATTTAAAAGTTAAATTTGAAATAATTCAAATGCTTAGTTTCTATCTTTGAAGTATCAAAATTTTCAGAATATGCGCAAACGATTTCTATTAATTTTCATTTTGTTAATGTCAATAGCTACCAAAGCTTCTTTTATTTTAATACCAATGGATGAAACCTCGCAGAAAAATCATTTGAAAGCGTATGGAATAACGTATTGGTGTTTGGATAAAAATTATAAAGCAAGCTGGTTACTCAATTACCGTGGCGGATCTTTTTTACTGCCTGATGCGGAGGAAATTCGTAAAGAATGCCAGATTCGAGGTGTCAGTTTCGAAATAATCTCTGACGGCGAAGAAGTGGCTATTTTAAATGAAATTTCCAGTCCTTCTCAGAATATGGAATCA